>SCUR01000456.1 GCA_004297235.1 Candidatus Manganitrophaceae bacterium
CAGCGAGAAAGCATCTTTCACCTCCCCCGAGACCTGAACGGTTTTGCCGACCCAGTCGCGCGGATGGCTTTGGATCTGCGCAATCGGAACCGTGGCCGGTTTCTCCCCGCGAATCGATGCGCAGCCGACGATGGAAAGAAGAAGGATCATCGGCAAGATCAGCCGAATGGATTGCATTTGCTTCATTGTTTTTCCTCCAAGTCCTTATGAATATTTTAGGGGATTTTCGAATTGGATCACAAGAGTCGGTACACCGACCCTTCTTCAAAAGAGCTTCCCGATCTGTTATAGTTCCGAAAGGCGATGTCGGACGGGGTCCACAGGATGGATGATCTCAATCGGCTTCATTCAATCGAAAGCGGCGAAGGCCCTCCCCTTCTTCTGATTCACGGTCTCTTCGATCTGCTCGAAACGTGGGAGCGGCTGATCCCCCTCCTCTCCGACCGATTCAAAATCACCGCGATCGATCTTCCGGGTTTCGGAAAGAGCCGCCTTCCCGAAGAATGGGAAGAGAGCCTGTCGGGGATGATCGAGGCGGTCGTCGCCTTTCTTGATTCGAAAGGAATCGAGAAGACCTCGATCGTCGGCAGCTCCATGGGGGGGAGCATCGCCCTCGGCGTCGCCGGGAGACATCCGGAGCGGGTCGACAAAATCGTTTTGATCAATCCCTACGGCTTCCCCTCTCCCCCGGTCGCCGCGGAAGTCGCCCGGAGCCGGATTCTCGGCGCCCTCCTCCCCTATCTCTTGAATAAGCCGGTCCTGAAACGCTGCGCCCGAACCCTCTTTTCGCGCTCTCTTAACGATCCTCGTCTCCTCACGGATGCCCTGATCGAGCGGGTGATCGCCCCCTTCGCGACTTTGCGCCGGCGGAGAGATCTCTTCCGATTCCTCCAAGGAATCTCCACCGAGACGATGCGGGAGATCGATGCGCTCCTTCCTCGAATTCATCAGCCGGTCCTCATCCTCTGGGGTGAAAACGACCGCTGGCTGACGATCGACCATGCGCACCGGCTGAGGCAACGGCTTCCGAACAACCGCCTGATCACCCTCCCCGACTGCGGGCATCTTCCTCAGGTGGACAAACCGAAAGAGGTTGCGGAAGCCATCCGCCCCTTTCTCTTCAACGATCGGTCTCCTCTCTGAACGCTCCCCTTGCCTTACGACGATATTTACTTTAGTATACTTAAGTATGCAATGTTCTCAAACCGCGCACTAAACACCCGAGACAAACCAGGGCAATTCCGAAATCCTCAACATCGACAACAAGGGTTGAACAATCCATGTTGGAAACGCTGATCCGGACGATATCGATCATTCTCCAGTTCGTCGCCGTTTTCCTGGCCTTGAGGCTGATCCGAATCACGGGAAGACGGAGCGGCTGGCTCCTGATTGCGGCGGCGATCTCCCTCATCGCCTTTCGGCTACTGTTTACCCTATTCCATTTCCTCTTCGGAAGGGAAGCCTCCCCCTCTTTGTCAAATGAATGGGTCGCTTTGAGCACATCCGCGCTGATTGCTTTCGGCACCGCCGCAATCATCCCCCTTTTTCTCTCGATGAAGCGATCTGAAGAAGGTCTCCGCCAGAACGAAGAGCGCTTCCGAAGCTATTTCGAGCTCGGGCTGATCGGCATGGCGATCACCTCTCCGACCAAAGGGATTTTGGAAGTCAACGACAAGATCTGCGAAATCTTAGGATATGAACGGAACGAATTGATAAAACTGAGTTGGGGGGAGTTGACGCATCCGGACGATCTCGCCGCCGATGTCGCTCTCTTCAATCGCGTCATGGCGGGAGAGATCGACGGCTATACCGTCGACAAGCGATGGATTCGAAAAGACAGCCGGGTCATTTACACAACGATTTCAGTAAAATGCCTGCGCCGTGCGGATGGTTCGGTCGACCACTTCGTGGCGCTGCTGCAAGATATC
This sequence comes from Candidatus Manganitrophaceae bacterium, assembly GCA_004297235.1. Taxonomy (GTDB): domain Bacteria; phylum Nitrospirota; class Nitrospiria; order SBBL01; family Manganitrophaceae; genus Manganitrophus. Next base: position 1,929 of record SCUR01000456.1, read on the forward strand.
ACCGAGCGCAAACGGGCGGAGGAAACGCTGAGGGAGAGCGAAGAGCGGTTGCGGCTGGCGCTTGGGGCGGCCCAGATGGGAACATTCGATTGGGACATACTGCGGAACCGGATTACCTGGTCGCGCGGCCATGAAAAGCTCTGGGGTTTGCCGCCCGGCGAATTCGGCGGCACTTATGAAGCGTTCTCGGAAAGAGTCCATGCCGAAGACCTGCCGGGGATAGAAGCGGAGATCTCCCGCACCCTCGCGGCCCGCGAGCCCTGGGCGCGCGAGTTTCGCGTCGTCTGGCCCGACGGCAGCATCCATTGGGTGCTCGGCCGCGGTGAATTCACCTTTGACGAAAACGGCAAGGCCCGACGGATGCGAGGAGTGATCATGGAAATCACCGCGCGCCGACAGGCCGAAGAGGCGCTGCATGCAAGCCGTGATTTGTTGAACAACATCATCGATAGCTCCCCTTCCTATATTTTCGCGACCGACCGGCAAAACCGCTATACGTTGATAAACGAGGCGACGACCGGGCTTCTCGGAATGCCCAAAGAAGAGATTTTGGGGAAGACCGAGCACGGCGTCTTTCCCAAAGAGCTGGCCGACGCGCTCCAGGCGGCCAACAACCGGGTCATGGCGACCGGCGTGCCGCTGCAAACCGAAGAGGTCGTCGGAGGCAAGGGCGGCCCCCCGCGCACGATGATCACCGTTAAGTTCCCCGTACGGGATGCGCATGGAAAGATTATCGGCCTCGGCGGCGTCGCCACCGACATCACCGAGCGGAAGCGGGCGGAGGAGGCGCTGCGCGAGAGCGAGCAGATGAATCGCGAGCAATATGCCGAGCTGCACCAACTCTACCAAACTGCTCCCGTCGGGTTGGCGCTTGTCGATCATGAGCTGCGGTTCGTGCGGATCAACGATCGACTGGCCGAAATCAACGGACGGCCCGCCGAACAACACATCGGCCGCGCGGTATCGGAGGTCGTTCCTCAGTTATGGCCGTCTCTGGAGCCGATCTACCGCCGGGTGATGTCGGGCGAACCGGTCCTGGATGTTCAGATCCACGGCGTCACCCCGGCCCAGCCGGGCGCCGAGCGGGACTGGGTTGCCAGCTACTATCCGGTCCTCGGCGACGACGGCTTCGTGCGCGGCGTCAGCGTGGTGGTTCAAGAGGTAACCGAGAGCAAACAAGCCGAGGAAGCATTGCGCAAAAGCGAAGAGCGTTTGCGACTCGTCACCCTTGCCACGCATGATGCCGTTTGGGATTGGGATCTGGCCACGAACACAATCTGGTGGAACGAAACCTTCAAGGAAACGTTCGGCTATAAAAACGAGGAGATCAAACCGGGGTTCGAATTTTGGGAAAGCTTGATTCACCCGGAAGACAGAGAACC
>SCUR01000045.1 GCA_004297235.1 Candidatus Manganitrophaceae bacterium
ATGATCGCTCCCCCCTCGGTCACGGCAAGATGCCGGACCCCTTTGGTCGCCATGATCTCATTGGCCTCCTGGATCGTTCGCGAGATATCGATATCCAGCACCGGCGTGTTCATGATGACGCCGACCGGGATTTTAGACGCGGAGAGCCCATAGCCGATCACCTTTCGGACCAGATCGGTCTCGGTGAGAATGCCGACATAGCGCCCGTCGTCGGCGACCATGAGCGATCCGATCTTCTTCTCGTCCATTTTTCGGGCCGCTTCTTGAGCCGTCGCGAACGCTTCAATGGTCTGAATGTCTCGACGAACGAGGACGGTCAGCGGCTTGACGATATCGCTCATGGCGTGCAGGGGACTCTTTTTGTCCATCGAGAAGTGCCGAACGAGATCGCGAACGGAGATCATTCCGACGATCTTTCCCTTTTCGGAAACGGCGAGATGCCGGATGCCGTTCAGGTGCATGAAGTGATTCGCTTCGAGCGGCGTTTTTTCGATATCGATGTCGATGAGGGGGGCATGCATCATAGAGCGGGCGGGAGTTTCGAGGGGGACTTCCTTGGTCAGCCCTTTTCGGACGAGATCGCTCTCTGTAATAATACCGATGTACTCTCCCTGCTCTTCCACAAACACAGAGCCGATCTTGTGGCGTCGCATCATCCGGGCCGTCTCAACCAGGGTGGTCATCGGGCCGGTTTTCTTTATGTCGGCGTGAATCAGCTCTTTCAATGACATCCGTGTCCTCCTTCAGACAATCGTTCGGAATGATATCTAAATGTCCCTATTCTGTCAACCGAAGTACCTTAATCGATCCCCATTGATTAAGAAGGGGATTCTATGGAAGGACCCTCGTGTTTTCCAGTACCGACTTTGTTGACACTCAACCGATCCTATGTTAGACTCTGCCGGAAATTTCTGCTGCTTTATCTATATCTTAAGAAATGATCCTGCAGGAGGCGCCGACATGGCAGATGCCGAATTAACTCACTTCAATCAAGAAGGCCGCGCGAGAATGGTCGATGTCTCCGGAAAAGCGGAGACACATCGGACCGCGGTGGCCACCGGCATGGTCTACATGAAACCGGAGACATTGGCCCGAATTCAGGAAGGGCAAATTGCCAAGGGGGACGTCCTCGCCGTGGCCCAGGTGGCCGGGGTGATGGGAGCAAAACGGACGCCCGACCTGATCCCGATGTGCCATCCGCTTCTCCTGACCAACGTCGACATCCATTTCGAGATCCACCCCGCGGAAAAAGGAGGACCGGCAGCGATCGAAATCAGCGCGACTGTCAAAACCTCCGGCCAAACCGGCGTTGAAATGGAAGCGGTCACCGCCGTCTCGGTGACCGCACTGACGATTTATGATATGTGCAAAGCCATCGATAAAGGGATCAGTTTCGGCCAGATCGGCCTCCTTTCCAAAAGCGGCGGCAAGTCAGGCACCTATACCCGTCCCGAGCCCTTCCCGAAATGATTCAGATTGAGCACCTCACAAAAGAATATGCCTCCAGCCGAAAAGCAGTCGACGATATCAGCTTTCAAGTTCAATCGGGCGAGGTCTTCGGGTTTCTCGGCCCGAACGGGGCCGGCAAGACGACGACCATCAAAATTTTAACGACCCTCCTCCGTCCCACTTCCGGCACCGTCCGGGTGGCCGGCTATAACGTCGTCGAAAATCCACTGGCCGTTCGAATGTCGTTCGGGTATGTCGGCCAGCAGAGCGGCGTCGATCCCGCGATGACGGTCCGTGAGAATCTTCTGCTTCAAGGCAAGCTCTATCATCTCCCTTCATCGACCCTCCAGGAACGGATCACTTTTCTGCTCGATCTCTTTGATATGAAAAGTGCAATCGATCTCTGGGTCGGCGCGTTGTCGGGAGGAATGAAGCGAAAATTGGACATCGCCACCGCGTTGATCCATCAGCCGAAGCTCCTTTTTCTCGACGAGCCGACGCTGGGTCTCGATCCGCAAAGCCGCACCGATCTTTGGAACTACCTCCGACGCCTCAATCGAGAACAGGGGGTCACCCTCTTTTTAACGACGCATTATCTGGATGAAGTCGATCAATTGGCGCACCGCGTCGGAATCTTGAATCATGGCAAAGTCCAAAAGATCGGGACGCCGGATCAATTGAAAGACAGCCTCGGCGCCGACTGTATCCACCTCACCTTCAAACAGCCCCTCTCGGAACCGGTCATTGCTTTCTTTCGACAAAAGGACTGGATTAAAGAGGTCATCCGTCAAGAAAAACAGATTCGTCTCTACCTCGAAAACGGGAAGGGGGCCCTTCCCCGCGTGCTGCAGTGTGTGGAAGAGCAGGGTTTGACCGCAGAGACCGTGGTTCTGACCCGTCCCACCTTCGATGACGTTTTCCTCAAATACACGGGGAAGAGTTTTCCGGACGAGGACAAAAAAGAGAGCGATTCCTCCAACTGGGGCTCCTGGGGAAAGAAATGGAACAACGACTCCGGAAAAAATGAATGGGGCAAACAATGGCAAAAAGAAGGGGAGTCGGGGAAAGAGGGGAACAAGGAGTGGCCGAAGAAAGACTCCGACGCCGGGGGAGAGTGGAAGAATCAGTGGAACCAGGGTGGAACAACAAACACCCCGTCCGAAACTCCTGCGAAGCCGGAAGCGCCCTCCGAAAAAAAATGGCCGCAAGGGGAGTGGCCCCAGGGCGGCCGGGGTGAATGGAAGAAGGATCAGGGATGGAACAAGAAGTAGTCACGGCGTCGGCCCCCCCGGCGATACCGAGCGCACCGGTCAAATGGCTGGTGGCGGACACCGCAGCGCTCCTCAAAAAATATCTTCTGATGACCTGGAGAATGCCGATCTGGACCTTCTTCGGGCTCATCCAGCCGCTGCTTTGGTTGATTATTTTCGGCCAGCTCTTTAAAAACCTCTCGCGTCTCCCCGGATTTCCCGAAGCCGATTACATTCAGTTCCTGGCTCCCGGCATCATCGTCATGACCGTGCTGTTCGGCTCGTCCTGGTCGGGGGTGAACTTGCTTCGGGATCTGACCTTCGGCATCATGGAAAAACTTTTGGTTGCGCCGATCTCCCGAACCGCCATTGTAATGAGCCGTCTGTTGCATGCCGGGCTGACGGTCGTCATCCAAGTCTTTCTTTTGGTCGGCGTGGCCGCGCTGCTCGGCGCCGGCTTTCCGCGCGGGATGGGTCTTTTCTGGATTTGGGTCGCTGTGCTTTTTCTCGCGATCGGATTTTCCGCTGTCTCCAATGCCCTGGCGATGATCCTCAAAAAAGAAGAGCCGCTGGTGGTCATGGGGAACATGCTGACCCTGCCGCTTCTTTTCTTCTCCCCGGCGCTGGTGCCGACCGATTTTATGCCGGGCTGGATGCAGATGATCAGCCGGATCAATCCGGCGACCTATGGGGTCGAAGCGGTGCGCGCCTGTTATCGAGGCGCATTCGAATCATTCTTCTGGATCAGCATGGGAGTGCTCACATTATTCATGTTGATCTCGGTCATCTCGGCCGTTTCTATCTTTAGTCAGGATCGCTCGTAGCATTTTCGACAATGAGAACAAAAGAACAAGCGACATCATTCTTATTCCTCCGCCACGGCGCAACCGACTTCCCGGAGAATCGATATTACTGCGATACGGTGGAAGACCCTGCACTCAATACCGTCGGAATCAAACAGGCGGCCGGTTGGCCGGACCGGCTGAAGGGAAAGTCCATCAACGCGCTGTATGCGAGTCCTTCGAGGCGGACGCAAGAGACGGCCCGGCCGACGGCCAAACAGTTGAACTTAAAGATCGAAACCCTCGAAGGTTTAAGGGAGCGGACCTTCGGGTCTTGGGACGGACTGACGAACGAGATCATTCAACAACGCTTCCCGGCCGAGTGGTCCGCATGGAAGAAAGATCCGCTCCACTTCACCCCGTCGGGAGGGGAATCGCTCGCCGGCTTTGCGAAGCGGGTCGATGAGACGATTCAGACCCTCTTGACCCGTCATGCCGGTCAGACGGTCCTTCTGGTCACGCATGTCGGACCGATCCGGATGATCGTCTCGGCGGCGCTGGGTGTGGCGATTGAAAATCATAAACGGCTCGTGGTCGGCTCCTGCTCGCTGACGCAGATCGACTACACGGCCAGCTGGCCCAACTTGGTTTTTTTCTCACTCCGACCGGAATCATTTTCATGAGGAGCCCCGTGAAAAGAAAAACAACCCCCCAAAAAACTCAGAAGAATAAGACGGCGACGTCCCGCCGGAAAAAAAGCAATAACGAAAAAGAAACCTTCGATCCGATGAAGGTGATGAGCATCAGCTCCGCTTACTGGCAATCGAAGATCCTCCACACGGCGCAACGGTTGAACATCTTCACCCGGCTGAAGGATCGGACAGCGACGGTCGAGGAATTGGCCGCCGAAACGGGGGCCGACCCGCGCGGCCTGGACATCCTCCTGATCGCCGCGACGTCGATGGGGCTGCTCGATCGGAAAAAGGAGAAGTACCGAAACACCCCCTTTTCAAAAACATTCTTGGTGAATGGAAGCCCTCGATACCAGGGAGGGATCGTGTCGATGTTCGACAGTTGGTACGGCGCCTGGGGCGATCTGGACCGGGCCGTCTTGACCGGAAAACCGGTCGTCGACAAACCGCACGACCAGGGTCCGGAAGCGGTCCGAAGCTACATCTATGGAATGCACTATCGCGCCATTGCGCAGGGAGAGCTCCTGGCCCGGAAAATTGATTTTTCGGGAAGAAGAAACCTGATCGACATCGCCGGAGGTCCCGGCACCTTCCTGATCAAATTTTGCGAGCGGAATCCTGAGCTCTCCGCAACCGTCTTCGATCTGCCTCAGACGCTGGAGATCACACGGGAGATCGTCGGCTCCTTCGGGATGCTCGCTCGAATCACCCTGAAGCCGGGAAATTATCTGGAAGACTCTTTCGGCAAAGGATATGACTCCCTTCTGCTCTCCTCGATGTTTAATCAGGAGTCTCCGCAGGTGATCAAAGAGATTTTCCGGAAAGCCTATGAAGCGCTCGATTCAAAGGGGATGATCCTCATTCAAGATCAAATGCTCAATCGAGAGAAAACCGGCCCCATGCTTTCGGCGTTGATTGGGGTCAACCAGCTGATCCATACCCCGGGGGGCGCGGCCTACTCGGAGAAAGAGCTGGCCGACTGGATGAAGGAGATCGGCTTTAGGAAGATTAAACAGGTCCCTCTTCCTTCACCGAGTCCGTTCACCGTGATCGTCGGAGAGAAACCCTAATGTTAGGAGTAACGGCAATGATTCGAAAAACAATCTATCTTCTATTGGCCCTCTTTCTGGCGGCAGGAAATGGGAGCGTCGCCTTTGCGGAAGAGGCCCCGGCTCCGTCCAATTCACCGACCGGAACCGAGATCATCAAAAAGTCGAGAGAGCTGATCTATCAAATCGGCGACCAGAAGAACAAAGTCACGCTTCATCTTATCGAGAAAGACGGATCGAAAAAAAAGATCGAGGCAAGCCGCTTCTGGAAAAACTATCGGGCGGAGGGAGGCTTGGACAGCAAGATGCTCCTGATCACCGATTTTCCTCCCGACTCGCGCGGAATCTCCTTCCTCATCTGGGATTACTCTCAAGAGAATAAGACCGATGATCTCTGGCTTTATCTGCCGGCCCTCCGGATGGTCCGCCGCATTTCGGCTCAGGATCAGAACGATGCCTTCCTTGGATCGGACTTGACCTTCGGGGATATGGGGCAGCGTCGGCTCGACGAAGACGAGCATAAGCTGCTGCGAGAAGAAGGTTATCTCGGCACCCAAACGTATGTGGTCGAAAGCGTTCCCAGGGAGAAAGAAAGCATCTACAGCAAAAAAATCTCCTGGATCTCAAAAGACAACTGGACCGTGCTTAAAACAGACTATTATGATCGCAACGGAAAGCTCCTCAAGAGACAAACGATCGAATGGCAGACGCTCAATAATTTCAACGTCTGGAAAAAAACGGAAGTGACCAATATCCAAAACGGTCACCGGACCATCTTTGAAGTGAGCGACCTCCACGTAAACGGGGGGCTTCAAGATGAAGATTTTACCGAGCGCTCTCTGAAGACCGGCATACGGAAATAGGGATCCCTTCTGTCCGTCATTTCAGTGGACCTTCGGCAACACCCAGAGGAACTCATCGCGCGCCGAGATGATTGATCTCTCTTTGTCTTTCTGTACTGACAAGAGGTTCTCTTCGGCGATCATCTGCTCTCCGCCCAAATTCCCTTGCATTTTTACATTATTTGGGTAGACTGGCATTATTAGAGTTCAAGGAAAATCCGAAATGATAAAACGCTACGTTGAAAAGGTCGTCGCCCGTCCTTACCTGGTCATTCTCTCCATTCTTCTCATTACAATTTTTTTCCTCGCTCAGTTCAAAAACCTTCAGATGATGTTCGATCCCAAATCGATCCTTCCCCAGAACCATCCCTACGTCCAGCTGAACAACAAAATCGAAGAATCTTTCGGCGGCAGCCGAGTGGTCGTGATCGGCATTTACAATAAAAAGGGGGACATTTTCAATTCAAACACTCTCTCGAAGCTGAAGGGGATCACGGATGATGTAAAAAAGATCGCGGGCATTAAGGAAGAGAATGTTGTCAGCATCGCAGACCGCAAGATCAAATATGTGGTCGGAACGGAAGATCAAATTAAGATTACCCAGCTCATGGAGGGAGAGGTTCCGACCACGCCGGAAGGGCTTGCCGAATTAAAAAAGAGGGTCTACTCCAATAATCTTTTTCTCCCCAGCCTGGTCTCGAAAGATGGGACGGCTGCCGCTGTGATCGTCGACTTTGGTCAAATGATTCCCGGAGCCTACCCAGAGGAGGGGAGCAAAACAGCGGGAGAAGGCTCCGGCGGAGAAGATTGGAAAAAGTGGCAAAAAGGGGAGGGAGCCGCCCCGGGTGGCTTACAGACCGGGGCGACCACCGGAGAGGCTCCGAAGAAGACCCCGCAGGACACCCCGCAGCCGGGCAAAGAGGAAGCGGGCTGGAAGAAGTGGCAAAGCGGCGCTTCGAATTCGGCCTGTGGCGCGTGGCAGCGGAGCGAGCCGGGAAATTGGTTGGCGGACTCTCTGATCCACTGTCAGCTTCAAGACATCGCCGCAAAGTATCGGGATGCCGATCACGACATTTATCTGGGCGGGATGCCGATTGTTCTTTCCTATTTTGAGGCCGATTCTTTCCGAATGCTCGCGGTGCTTTTCCCGATCGCTATTTTAATTATCGGGATTCTTCACTATATCGCCTTCCGAACCTGGCAAGGGTTATTCATTCCGCTTCTGACCTCTCTGTTGGCCGTCGCCTGGGCGATGGGAATGATGGGCCTGACGCACACGCCGCTCGATCCCTGGAATGCAATGACACCGATTCTCATTTTGGCGATTGCAGCAGGCCATTCCGTACAAATCTTAAAACGCTATTATGAGGAATACGAACGGCTTGGGGATTCAAAGCAGGCGGTGATTG
>SCUR01000457.1 GCA_004297235.1 Candidatus Manganitrophaceae bacterium
TCACCAGAAGGGGCCGATGCATGTGACCAAAATATACGAGACGCTAGGAAAGCCGCAGAATCTGATCTCCCATCATCTCAACTGCCTAAAGACCTGCGGGTTAGCGGCGGTGGAGAAGCAGGGTCGAATGGCAATCTATCGGATTGCCGATCCTGAAATCGATCAGATCCTTGATTGGGCGGAAAAGCAGGTGGTTGCCCAGGCGGAGCGGATTCTCTCCTGCAGCCTGGTGGGGAATCGGGTGTCGAGGCGCGCTGGAAAACGGTCCGGAGGAAAACATGGCAAAGAGTGAGGCGTACATGAAGGCCGGTGGGATCGGGGCGGTGATTGCCGCGATTTGTTGTTTTACCCCCGTTTTGGTGATCCTGCTGGGTGTAGTGGGTCTCAGTATTGTCACCGGCTATCTTGATTATCTGTTGATCCCCGCCCTTTTGATCTGCTTGGGACTATTGGCCTACGGGATGGTCCTTCGAAAGAAGGAGCAGGCGGCCTGTTGCGATCAAAAAAAACTCTCGTCGGGAGGTCCTTCATGAAAACGGGATGGTCCACGATCGGCGGGCCCCTCTCCGCCTTTCTCTCCTCGGTCTGCTGCATCGGCCCCTTGATCCTCTCCGCATTGGGGATCGGGGCCGGGGCGACCGGGCTTCTCGGCGGATCGGCCCGTTTTGCGGCGTCGATGGTTCCTTACCGGCCCCTCTTCGTTCTATTAACCTTTGCCTTTTTGGGTCTGGGGTTCTATAGCGTTTACCGAAGGCAACCTGTTTGTGGTGGAGCCTCGGCCTGCTCTCCGGAGCGGCTTAAAAGGACAAAGCGCATTCTGTGGGTGATCGCGCTTATTTCACTGATCTTGACGATCTCCCCTTATTTATTGGCCATCGGATCTTAAAGGGGGTCAAACAATAAGAGAAACATCGCTGTAATGATCAGATGGACGCTTTTTATTTTTTCTTTCGTTTTCTTACGCACTGTCCGATGAGTTGAAGATGAGTCGAAAAGGAGCGGATCAAATGCAATCTCCCAATCTTTCTGAGATCGCCATGACATTGAAGGAAGGGCTTCGGGAGAGTCTTTGCCCGGACAAGCTCGGACTCTTTCACCCTCTCCTACGCCTATTGGTAGAAGGGAACCCCGTATCCGTCGGCCAAATTGCCGCGACGCTTCATCTCTCCCTTAGCGATGTCACCTCGGCCCTTGGCAAGTTGCGAAGCATCGAATTCGATCGGGACGGGAACATTGTCGGGGCGGGGATCACCCTGAACCCAACCCGGCACCGTTTTGAGGTGGATGGCCGAAAGCTGTTTACATGGTGCGCGATGGACACGTTGATTTTCCCGATGATTCTCAATCAAACGGCCCGTGTGATGTCGACCTGTCCTGCAACCGGGATCACAATCCGGCTGACGGTCACACCGGGAGGTGTGGAGTACCTCGAACCCGCCGACGCCGTTGTCTCCCTACCCAGGCTTTCAGAAGCCTGTTGCGATGTGCGGGCGGATTTCTGCAACCAGGTCCACTTCTTTAGTTCCTCTGACGCCGCGTCGGCGTGGCTGTCCGAGCGCCACGGCGCAACGCTTCTTTCTATTGAAGAGGCGTGGCGGATCGGGGGCGTTTTAGCCGGGTCTGTCTTCAGTAGCCAATCAGAAGTAGGGCGGGACCCTTGAATGCTGTCAACCCTTCGTATGAAAGGAGTTTGTATCATGATGGAGAAATGGACCAGAGCGCCTCTCTTGCTTGGAGTTCTATTCTTTTTGTTCTTGTTCACCGGTGAACCGGTGACCGACCGGTTCAGCTTTGCCGAGGAGAGCAGCGCTTTTCGAGCGGCGACCATAAAAATTGAAGGAATGGATTGTAGCGCCTGCGCAAAAGATATCCGATCGGCTCTTCTGAAGACGCCGGGTGTCAAGGCGGCGGAGGTGAAGGTCAAGAAGAAGTGGTTTTTCTTCAATGATTTTTCAGACGCGCGGGCCGTGGTTGAGTACGAGCCGGGCAAGACA
>SCUR01000458.1 GCA_004297235.1 Candidatus Manganitrophaceae bacterium
CCGGCCGGCGCAGTCCGAGAAGATAAAGCAGCGGCAGATAATGGTCGGGGGTGGGGACGGAGAGGAGCGCATCGCGGCCGAGCGACTCGTAGTCGATCAGCGGCGCATCGTCACCGGCGACCATCAGCTCGCGGGCGCGCTTTTCAAATCGAACGGCCCAATCGTACGGCTCGGGGACATGCCGTCCCCAGGCGTAGGCATGAAGATTGTGGACCAGATTGCCGCTGCCGATGACGAGGACCCCTTCATCTCGGAGCGGGGCGAGCCGCTGTCCGATTTTGTAGTGAAAGAGGGCCGGCTCCGCTTCATCGATCTGAAGCTGGACCACCGGGATATCGGCCTTCGGATAGACGTGGCGAAGGACCGACCAAGTCCCATGGTCGAGCCCCCACGATTCATCCCGTTCCACCGGCAGCGGCACCAGCAGCGCCTGGACGAAGCTCGCCAGCACCGCATCGCCCGGCGCGGGATAGGTGACTTCATAGAGCTCTCTGGGAAAGCCGCCGAAGTCGTGAATCGTTCGGGGCCTCGGCATCGCGGTGACCGCCGTGCCGGGAAGGTACCAGTGGGCGGAGACGGAGAGGATGGCGCGCGGCCGCGGGATCTCAGCCCCGATCGCGGCCCAGCCTTTCGTATAGGCGTTCTGCTGCAACGCGTTCATCGGGTTGCCATGTCCGAAGAAAAACACCGGCATCGGCTTTTCCATCTCTACCTCGCGGCCGGTTACGCCGCCCTCGCTTCCCCTCCGGGGATTTTGACCAGGCCGAGCTGCGTCATCATTCCCAGGGTGTCGTAGTAGAAGATCCTTTCGACGATCTCCCCGTTGAGCACCCTGGCGACCGTGGTCATTTCGACCTCCATCCTCTTCCCCGTCGGCCGAAACACCCGGCCGTCGGAGCGCTTCCAAGGACCGGTGTGGGTCCCGCGCGACCGGGTGACCGAGCAGACCAGATCCCCTTCGCCGAACAGTTTCAGATAAGGAAAATCGATTTGATGATCGGGGAAGGCGTCGAGGAAAGTCTCGGCCTCCTCAATCAGCGCCACGCGCCCGGTGGCCCCTCCCGGAACGGTAAACCGGACGAAGACATCTTGCGCATGAAGCGCCTCGAAGGAGACCCAGTCCCGTCCATTCCAGGCCCGGTCGGCCCGCCGGACCACCTCTAGATTTTCGTCGACGCGGCTCATCGAAGTCTCCTTGCCGGATTACGCCGCCCTTGAGATCTCTTGGACGACCAGTTGAACACCGATCTGCTGGAGCAGGCCGACCAGATCGTAGAAGAGCTTCTCCTCCAGAATCTCGCCGTTCTCATTCCAGTGAGCGACGGTGCAAAACTCAACCTCGAATTTCTTGTTCGTCGGCGGGAGGGTTCTCCCGTCGGGGATCTTCATCGGCCCCTTCATCGTGCCGGTGAATTTCGCCACCGAGCAGGTATAGTCGCCTTGGCCGAAAAGGATCAGATACGGATCGTTGTGCACCTTGTTGTCGGGAAAGGTCTTGAAGAATTCTTTGGCCTCTTCCTCATGGTCCTGTCGTCCCCGCGTCGGCTCCGGCTTCGCCGGCCAATAGACGGCAACGTTTTCGGCGTGACGTTTTTTAAACGTCTCCCACTCTTGGGAATTCCAGGCATCGTCCAATGTTTTCATCAATTCCATATTTCTTTCAACATCGCTCATGGCAGACTTCCCTCCCTTCATAAAGACCCTGAAGCATGTTCCCATCCTAGCGCCGGATTTACGTGCGTGTCTATAATCCATTGGGAGAAGGAGGGTGATTCTCAAACAGTCGGATGGGAGGGTCTGCTCGACCGGTCTCTCTATAGACTCAGTGGGGGAGGATTTTTCTACCTCTGGAGGCTAATGTTGACTT
>SCUR01000459.1 GCA_004297235.1 Candidatus Manganitrophaceae bacterium
ACGCCGTGCCAGTGGATCGAGGTCGGCTCTTTGAGCCGGTTAGTCACCTGAAGCGTCACCTCTTCCCCCTCGCGCCATCGGAGAACCGGGCCGGGCACGGCACCATTAATCGTCATCGCCGTCCGCTCCCGGCCGGTGATGTTGACCGGCGTTTCATCGATGACCAGGCGGTACTCACCGGCCAGCGCTGTCGCCGAGGCGAATAAGAGTGCGATGAATGCAAGGAGTCCTTTTTTAATTGGCGTCCCTTCCTTCTTCCTCATGCCGCTCGGCGCATCTGATGCGTTTTCTCGTGGCTCTTTCCTTCAGTCGATACGGCGGACGATTTTCGAATCCCCGCAAGGCGCGTCCACCTCAGCAACATGGCGTTCATCGCCACCAGGACCGTGCTTCCGGACATCGAGAGCGCCGCCACCTCCGGGCTGATCGTGATCGGATAGAATACTCCCGCCGCCAGCGGAAAGGCAATCACGTTGTAAGCAACCGCCCAAAAGAGGTTCTGCCGCATCTTCCGCAGCGTCGCGCGGGAAAGCTCAATCGCGCCGACCACATCATACGGGTCGCTCTTCATCAACACGACATCGGCGCTCTCCATCGCCACGTCGGTCCCGGCGCCGATCGCGAAGCCGACGTCGGCCTGCATGAGCGCCGGCGCATCGTTGACCCCGTCCCCCACCATCCCCACCTTCTTCCCCCGCGCCTGAAGCTCTTTGATCTTCTCCGCCTTCTGTCCCGGCAGAACATCGGCCAGGACGATCTCGATCCCAAGTGTCGACGCAATCCGCTCGGCCGTGCCTCGGTTGTCTCCGGTGAGCATGGCGATTTGAACGCCCCTCTCTTTAAGTCTCTTTACGGTTTCAGCGGCGGTCGGCCGGGGGGTGTCGGCAATCGCGATCAATCCGACGAGCCGTCCCTCCTCCGCGACATGGACGACGGTTTTGCCCTCCCCTTGAAGGCGATTCGCTGCCTCTTGCAGGCCGGAGAGGGCGACCTTCTCTTCATCCATGAGCCTCCGGTTGCCGAGAAAAACCATCCGGCCCCCCACCTCGGCCCGTCCTCCTTTTCCCTCGATATTTGTAAAACCCCGGACCGATTTTCTTTCAAGCCTCCCCGTCCGTCTTAGAATCGCCTGGGCCAGGGGATGATCCGACCCTTGTTCCACCGCTGCAGCCAAGGCCAACAGCTCGTTGTCCGTGCGTCCCGGCGCCGATACCACCTCCGCCACCTCCGGCTGGCCCATCGTCAGCGTCCCGGTCTTGTCGAAAACAATGACATCGAGTTTGGTCGCCTCCTCCAACGCGGCGGCATTCTTGAAGAGAATCCCGTTCATCGCGCCGAGCCCGGTCCCGACCATCACCGCCATCGGTGTGGCCAATCCCAACGCATCGGGGCAGGCAATGACGAAGACCGTGATCGTGAGGGTCATTGCAAAGAGAAGGGGGCGGTCCGCCCATCCGTACCAAAACGCAAAGGTGATCAGACCTATTCCAATCGCGGAAGCGACGAGCCCCTGGGCGGCGCGATCGGCGAGAAGCTGCGCCGGGGCCTTCGAGTTCTGCGCCTCCTGGACCAGCTTCACGATCTGGGCGAGCGCGGTGTCGGCCCCGACCTTGGTGGCGCGATAGCGGAAGGTTCCACTCTTATTGATCGTGGCCCCGATCACCGTGTCGCCCGGCGCCTTACTCACCGGCATCGATTCGCCGGTGAGCATCGATTCGTCGACGAGTGACACCCCCTCGACGACTTCGCCGTCCACTGGGATCTTGTTCCCGGGACGGATCACGATCAAATCACCGACCTCCACCTCCGCCGTCGGGATCTCCGCCTCGCGGTCGTTCCTGAGGACGGTGGCCATCGGTGGGGCAAGGTCCATCAGCGCCCGGATCGCGCTGGACGCCCCCGCGCGGGCCCGCATCTCCAGCCAGTGACCGAGCAGGATGAAGACCAGCAGAACGGAGGCCGCCTCGTAGAACTGCTCTCCTTGGAAGAAGAAGGTCGCGCCGACGCTGAAGAGGTAGCCGGTTCCGACGCTCAACACCACCAGGACCGCCATGTTCAACGCGCCGTTTCGAATCGCCCGGACGGCGGCGACCATGAAAGGCCAGCCGGGGTAGAGGATCGCGGCGCTCGCCAGGAGAAAAAGCCAGACGTTGAGATTCAAACCAAAAGGGGGAGTCAGCCGGATGAAATCGATTCCCATTGGCGCATAAAGAAAAATCGGAACCGAAAAGAGCAAGGCGATCCAAAAGCGGTTGCGCATGTCGCGCGCCATCTCCGCTAAATCCATCCCGGGGCCATGCCCCATCTCGTGCGCCATCTCCGCCATCGCGGGAGCGGCTTTTGGAGCCGTCGCATGGGCGGTATGCTCCCGATGTCTCTCCATCGGGGCCGGCATCGCCGCTTCCATCTCCGGATCTTCCGGCGCGCAGAGGTGCTTGGGAACCATCTCACCGTGGCAGTGATGGCCGCACTCCTCCACCCGCTTCTTGATCGTCTTGAGATCGAGCACCGCCTCGTCATACGTCACCGTGGCGGTATCCGAGACCGGATTGACCTCGACCTGCTTCACCCCCGGCAGACGCATCAACTGCTTTTCCACGCCGCGGGCGCTCAGCGGCGAGAGGATCTCCCCGACCTCGATAACGCTCGTCTTCATCGATGCCCTTTCGAACGCGCTAGGCCGCCTCCGCCTTCTTCTTTTCAATCTGAAGAAATTCTTTCACCACTCCCAGCGCCCTGTCGGTTTTCTCGATCGACTTCATAGCATCTTTCTCGATCCCGGTCAGCGCCCGGATCGCGTCGATCGTCTCGGGAATCACGATCGCCTGATTGTCGACCTGATAGGTATAGTAAACTTCATTCCCCTCGACAGTAAGGACGTCTTCCCAGAGACCCACTTCATAAAGGTCGGCCCGGGGGCGCCCCAGATCCGACATCAGCTCCTTGGTGCTGTTGATCGCCGTCACACCGTCCGCCATCCGGATAAAGGCGATCCGAGGCGCCGCGCGAAACGCGGCGAGGACCTCCTCCTTTGTGGAGGATCGGGTCAGCTCGACCCACCAGGTATGAAGATGGCTGATGTTTTCCGGGGCCTTCACGGCGATGGTGACGACATTCAGATCGGGGTCGACGGTCCGCGCGTCGGGTCCTTGATGGCTGGGGATCACCTTCTCCGGAACGACCGTGTTCATAATGCCGTCGAGGTGCGACTCCCATGGATCGAAGGCCCGGCGGATCAGAGTCCCCCGTGCGCGCTTCAGCAGCCCCGCCTTCTTCAGCGCCGTGAGCGTGCGGACGATGGAGGTGGTGTTGCAGGAGACCACGCGGGTGAGTGGCCGGCCGAGCGCTGTTTCGTAGTTCGCCTGCGCCACGAACGAGTGGCCGGTCAGCGCATGAGCTTCGCCCCCCTGGAAAATCGCTTTCACTCCCGCTTTTTCATATCGCGCCTTGTTTCCGGCGGCGATCTTCTTGGGGGTGCAATCGACCGCCACGTCGACCCGGGACAGAAGTTCATCCACCGTCCCCGCGACCGGAATCCCGGCGGATCGCATCTCCGCCGCTTTCTTCGGCGCCGCCGCGAAGACGGGAATCCCCAGGATCGCCGCGGTTTTGATCCGGTAGTCGGTCACGATGTCGGCCACGCCGATCAGCTCCATATCCTCTTGTTTTCGGACGGCATCGGCCACCCGCTTTCCGATCACCCCATAACCGCTTACGGCAACCTTCACTTTATTCATGGCGCCCTCCATATCGAACTCTTCGGATAAATCAAATAGATTATTTATAGACCATTCTCTATCCATTCTGGACAAAATGGGCGGAGAACACAACTCTCAGAAGGGGATCGTCTGCGATTCAGGCATCCGGTCCCTTTCTCAACCGTGTTAAAAAAGAAATGAGCAGGATCGCCGATATGACGATGCCGAGGGTGCTGAACGGAATCCCCCAGAGGCTTTCTTTCCCCTCAAGGTGAAGCAGGCCAAAAGTCGCAAGGACTACTGCCGTCAGAACCATCCCCAAGATCCGAAGATCGTTCTGACGGTCAAACTCCCGCTTCATGCCTTGAATTTCCTGGGTGTCGATTTTAACGCCGATCTCTCCCTTCTCGATTTTGGCGAGCGCGTGTCTGATCTCTTCAGGAAGAGAGGCGAGAAAACCGACATGGTCGAGAAGATCGGCCTGAAGTTTTTGGAACATCTTCGTCGGGCTGAATTGATCTTTCAAGGCGCCCATCACATAGGGTTCGAGCTCCTTGTTGAAATCAAACTCCGGGTAGAGTTTTGTACCCATCCCCTCCGTGGTGGCGAGCGCCTTGCCGAAGAGGGCGAGATCGGCAGGAAATCGAATCCCGCTTCTCGCTCCCCGGTTGATCACCCGGAAGAAGGCCCAGGTGACGCTCGGCGGATGCTCCGTGAAAAAGAACTCGCTCAAGATGCCGGCGATGTCTCTCTGGAAGCCCGGGAGGTCGCTCTCCTCATCGATCGTCGCGAGATGAAGCAGATGCCGCGTGAACCCTTCAATGTCTTTATTGACGAAGGAGATCAGACAGCTCAACAGCTCCCGGCGCGACGCTTCATCCAGATATCCGACCATCCCGAAATCGTGAAGGCAGAGCCGCCCGTCGGGCATGGCGAAGAAGTTTCCCGGATGGGGATCGGCATGGAAGAATCCCGCAACGAAAAATTGTTGAAAGAAGGCGCTCACGCCGATCGCGGCGAGCCGCTTTCGATCGCCGCCGAACGTCTCGATCCGGTCCAGGTCGGTCACCTTGACCCCGTGGGAGAACGAAGCGGTCAGGACCCGCTCGGTGGTCCGGTCCCAGAAGACCTTAGGAATGGTGATATCGGGATTGTCTCGGAAGATGTACCTGAATCGCTCCGCGTTGCGCCCCTCCGCCCTGAAGTCGAGCTCCCTCAAGGTCCAGTCGGCGAACTCCTTGACGACCTGCGTCGGCCGGTAGAGCCGAAGCTCGGGGAGGAAGCGCTCGGCCAAGCCGGCGAGGAAGAAGAGAATGTGAATATCCTGGGTAATGATCTTCTGAATGCCGGGCCGCTGGATTTTGACAGCGACCTCAGTTCCATCTTCCAGGAACGCCCGATGGACCTGGGCCAGCGAGGCAGCGGCGACCGGTTTCTCTTCAAATGACTTGAACCGCTCCTCGGGAGAGGCGCCCCACTCCTCCCGGAGAATTTTTCTCGCCTCCTCGTACGAAAAAGGAGGGGCATGGCTCTGCAGCTTGGAGAGTTCCTGTGAGAGGGTCTCGCCGACCAGATCGGCGCGCATGCTTAAGATCTGACCCAGCTTGATGAAGGTGGGTCCCAACCGCTCCAGAAGGGTTCTCAAGGCGGGGGGCGAGAGAATCGGCTGGGCCCCTTCAACCTGGATCGGGTGTTCTTCGATGGCCCTCCCTTTGAAGAGATGCGCGATCCGATATCGAAGCGGAAGTAGATACCGGAGCCGGAGCCGATCGATGAGCATTCCTCCGCCCGATTCGACGACGATGACGAGAATCTTGCGCAGACGGTTCAGATCGGCAAGTCTCATCTTGTAAGGTCGAAGCGCCATCCATTCTACCTTCTCTACCTTCTCAAAATTTTCTATGCGGGCGTCTTATCTGCCATGCTCCCCATAACATCACGGCCGGGCAGACCAATAAAAGCGCGATCAAAAAAGAGCTCCAGAGGGTCAGGCCAAAGAGCGCCAGGACCCCCGTCGCCAACCCGATCATAATGTAAGGGCAGAGCCAAGTCCAGTTGCGCATAAAAACTCCCTAAAGGAGTGATCCGTTCGGAACCAATTGTTCATCCGCTCCCCTTCTGAGTCTTATTCACTTGATCCTGAACGCCATGGAAAAGGCGCGGGAAGAAGGACGGCGTGTTCGCCATGTAACGGGCGTACGCCTCGCCGAATTCCGCCAGAACTTCCCGCTCTTCCCGGCGGGCCAGGCGAACATACATCAAGACCAGAACTGGAAACATCAGGAGAGTGAGAATCGTCGGCCATTGGATCAGGAACCCGAACAAGATCAGCACAAATGCGACGTACTGCGGATGGCGGACCTTCGCATAAGGACCCGAGGTGGCCAGGGCATGATCTCGCCGTGCTTCATAGAGCACTCTCCAGGCGGAGGAGAGGAGAATAAATCCGCCGAAGATCAAAAGATTGCTCAGAAGGTGAAACGGTCCGAAATGCGGGTTGGCGTGCCATCCGAAGAGAATCTCCAGTAGGTGACCGGCATCGTGTGAGAAAAAGTCGACCCCCGGGTAGCGACGCTGCAGCCAGCCCGAGAGAAGATAAATCGTCAGAGGGAAACCATACATCTCGGCAAACAACGCGACGATGAATCCGGAGAAGGCGCCGAAAGAGCGCCAATCCCTCTTCGTGCGGGGATGCGTGAAGCTGAAGGCAAAAATGATGAAGATCAGAGAATTAATCACGACCAGCGGCCAGAGGCCGTATGCGGACGATTCGTTCATGGCCGGTCTCCTTTCGTCTGTCCGGTGTGGCCTGCTCCTGTGTCATGTCTTCCATGCATAAACAGGTGAAGAAACGGGCAGGCGAGCAACAACAGATACGGGAGAATTCCAAAGAAGTGGGCTCGGTGCTCCGACAGCAGGAAGAAAGCGGCAATCAGGAGAAAGGCGATCAGCGCGAGATTAAAACGACTGCTCCTACGTACTCGTGCAGGATGTTGCGTCTCCATTTCATTCCCCCTGTTTCAGGATTTAAGTTCTGTTCAATCCAAGGAAATTTTTTCCCGCTTTAGCATCGCCGAGTTCACGATGACCGAAAGCGAGCTGAGCGCCATCGCCGCCCCGGCGATGATCGGGTTGAGATACCCGAGCGCGGCCACCGGAACACCGATGGCGTTATAGATGAACGCCCAGAAGAGGTTCTGTTTGATCTTCCGCATCGTGGCGCGGGAGAGCCGAATGCCGGCCACGACATCCCGGACGTCGTTCTTCACCAGGATGATCCCGCCGGTCTCCTTCGCCACGTCGGAACCGGAGCCGATCGCAATTCCGATGTCGGCGGCGGCGAGTGCCGGGGCGTCGTTCACCCCATCTCCGACCATCGCCACCACCTTCCCCTTTTTCTGAAGCTCCTGCACGACCCGCGCTTTGTCGCCCGGAAGAACTTCGGCGATCACCTCCTGAATCCCGACCTCCTTTGCAATGGCCCTGGCGGTCTGCCGGTTATCGCCGGTGAGCAGAATCACCTCCACTTTTTCTTGAATCAGGGCGGCGACCGCCTCCTTCGCTTCCGGCTTCAGCGTGTCGGCGACGGCGACGATCCCGGCGACGGTTCCGTCAACCCCCACCAGCATGGCGGTCTTCCCCTCCGATTCCAATCGGGTCATCGCCTCTTCCGCGCGAGAGGAATCGATTCCCTCCCGCTTGAAGAGACGGCGGTTGCCGAGCAGGACGGTCCGGCCGTCGATGGCGCCTCGAATCCCGTGGCCGGGAATTGCCTCAAACTGCGTTACTTTGGAGAGTTCCAGGCTCCGATGCTTCGCCGCGCGGACGATCGCCTCTCCGAGCGGGTGCTCGGAGCCGACCTCGACCGCCGCCGCCATCCGCAAGGTTTCCGCCTCGGTATGAGCGCCGAGGGAGAGGACGTCGGTCACATTGGGCTCCCCACGCGTCAGCGTGCCGGTCTTGTCGAAGATCACAGCGGTCAGCTTCTCAGCGCGCTCTAAGACCTCTCCGCCGCGGATCAAGATCCCTCCCTCGGCCCCTTTCCCCACCCCGACCATCAGCGCCGCCGGTGTGGCGATTCCCAATGCGCAGGGGCAGGCGATGATCAGCACGGCGATGAAGGCAAGCAGACCTTGTGGAAAGTGTCCGGTGAGCCACCAGGCGGCAAACGAGAGGGTCGCCACGCCGACCACCGCCGGGACAAAATAGCCGGTGACCTGATCGGCCAGCCGCTGGATCGGCGCGCTGGTTGCCTGCGCTTCCTCGACCATTTTGATGATTTGCGCGAGCGCCGTCTCCGATCCGACCCGCGTCGCCTTGAACCGGAAAAGTCCCGTGCGATTGAGTGTCCCGCCGATCACCGACGCTCCCGGCGCTTTCTCCACCGGCATCGACTCTCCGGTCAGCATCGATTCGTCGACCGCCGAGCGCCCTTCGATGACGACGCCGTCGGTCGGAATCTTCTCGCCGGGCCGGACGATCACAACCTCATCGACCATGACCGTTTCGGCGGGGACCTCCATTTCTGTCCCTTCCCGAATGACATGGGCGGTCGCCGGTTTCAGGTCCATCAACTTCCGAACCGCCGCCGAGGAGCGCTTCTTGATCATCTCCTCCATGTACTTTCCGAGCAGAACAAAGGAGATGATGACGGCGGAGACTTCGAAGTAAACGGCCCGCTCCTCGACCGGAACCGGGAGGACCCAGGGGAAGAAGATCACCGCGACGCTGTAGAGATAGGCGACGCTGGTTCCGAGCGCGATCAGGAAATCCATGTTGATGGTTCGCGTCTTGATCGCGTTCCAGGAGCCGACGTAGAACGACCAGCCGCCGATGAACTGAACCGGGGTCACCAGAATGAAGAGCCACATCCCCCAGGTGAACCAGGGGAGCTGCGGGATCGGCGCCCAGGTGACAATGGTGGCGCCGGCGGCCAGGGCGATGAAAGCGGCGGCGCGAAGAACCGCGAGCGCCAACACGCCGGTAAGCGCGATTGTCATCCGGGTTTTCATCGACTTCAATTCCGCCTCCGGAGACTCGAACGTCCGCTGGCAGCCGACGCTGCAGAAATAATAGGTCCGACCGCCCCGCTCCGAATGAAGCGCCGTTGCCTTGTCCACCACCATCCCGCAGATCGGGTCTTTCACCATCCCGGACGATTTGGGAGCGCGGGGACCGGACTGCGAAGCCTCTCCCGCGCCCCCTCCCTTGATGTAGTCGGTGGGAGTCGCTTCGAACTTCTGCAGACAGAAAGACGAGCAGAAATAATAGGTCGTCCCTTTGTAGACGGCCTTTCCTGCCGCGCTCTTCTCATCCACGTTCATTCCGCAGACCGGATCCGTTGTCATCGCGTCGCCTCGGCCCTTCGTTGACTCACCGATTTGGCCCACTCATCACCGTCATGAAACAGATTGTTTAGCTGGGCATAGAGCGCTCCAACCAAAAAGCCCCAGACCGCGAAAACAAACAGGGGATAAACGAACATCAGAAAGGTGAAAGACAAAGGTGGCCCGAGCTTGTTAAAATCAATTCCGTGAAACAGGGCATTCAAGAACGTAATGCCTTGTTCAGGAAACAACGCGTACAAGACCGCGCAGATTGTATATGTAATTGTCACGGTCAGCGCCAGGGTGACCCCGGCTCTCCAAGGATTTGTCTTCATCTCAATTCTCCTTTCTTTTCTTTATTGTGTCCCACACCTCAATGGCCATGAGGATCGGCGCCCTCAGGGGCGGCTTCCTCCGATCCCTTCGGGGTCGTCTTTGGAGCCGCTTTGGTTTCTCCCTCCGTTTTGCCTTTTCCGGCGGGGCCTCCCATCATTCCCATCCCCATCATCGGTCCCATTTCCATCATCATCGATTCCATCTTCTGCCGCTGCTCGGGGGTGAGAATTCCTTTCATCTGCTGCGCCAGCGCGAGATGGCTGACCTCCAGATCGGCCATCGCGCTGTATTTCTCCTTCACCTTCGCTTTGACCTTCTCTAAATCAATCGGATCGGAAAGGGTCAGCTCCTTGATTTCGACATTGGCCATCTCGGTTTTCGAGAGGAGCGGGATTGCTTCTTTCTGATGTTTGAGCTTATGCGATTCGATTTTCTTCTTTTGATCGGGACTGAGATTGAGGTTGGACATGGCCTGCATCATCTTCATCATGTCCATCATCCCGGCATCCATCCCATGCATCCCCATCATCTTCCGCATCATTGGCATTCCGGGCATCCCGCCCTCCATCATCCCCTCCCCCATCATTCCCCCTTTTCCTGCTCCACTGCCTCCTTCCATTTGAGCAAAGGCGGTCCATGGAACAAAGATCAAGATCGAGATGAGAATGGGCGTCCATTGAATTGATTTATACTTTTTCATTGTTTCCTCCTCTTGTGATATCCGGTTTATGGAATGCGCGCCGTAACGTTGCCATCCACGCTTTCACCTCTTGAATCAAACCACCATCAGGATCATTATCAACGCCATACCGATCCCACCCAAAATCACCCAAGGCGCGGTTGAACTGTTCATCATCGCGCTCCCCTGAGAATAGATCTCTTCCGTTGCGGAGAGGATCAGGGGCGGACCGCTCCGGTCTTCACTGATCCATACTTTGACCGTGAATTCATAGAGACCGGATGTTTCAAATACATATTCGAATTTATACATCCCCTTCTCTGATGTCTCCGAGGCGTCACGTTCAGTCGGCGCCGAAGGAGCTTCAATCCGCCCGATCGACGCAATCACTTTTGCTCCCAATATCGGTTTTCCGGTTGCCGTTTCATTGACCTTTACCGTCAGGGTCGAGATTCCATGCATTCTTTGAGAAGGGACTTCCAGGGTGACCGACACTTCCTCTTTCTCGAACTCCCTAACGACTGTTTTCGTCAATGGACCCATATGACGCGCTGGATCCGAATCCGGACCGTGCATCCCGATCATGCAGCCGCTTAAAGACAAGGCGATCATCCCGACGCCGATCCAAAGCCACCTTCTTATTCCGGTTTTTTCAGTGAGATTCGAGGTCTCTGACTTGAGCATGCGCTTTTGCCCCCTCTCTTCGTTATCTCCCTAGTCTATTGTCTGGCAATCCTAGAGTAAGGACAATCCCCCAAAAGGGGCATTGATAGAAATAAAACTAACCTGTTATTTTCTGAAAAGTACGGGCCTTTATTTATATTGAGGAAGGAGGTGGTCACATGCTATATGGATGCCCCTGGTGCGGGGAAATGATGGGGCCGGGGATGTTTTTCTGGGGATTGATCTGGCTCTTTTTCTTAATTTTCGTGATCGTGGGGGGAATCTGGATCATTCAAGGAGCGGTGCGAAGGCGCGATCTCCCCAAAGAGGGAGGATCGTCCGACCGGGCCATGGAAATTCTAAGAGAACGCTATGCTCGGGGCGAGATCAATAAAGAAGAATTCGAAGAGCGAAAGCGGGATTTGGCGACATGAAGGCAAAGAGAGGATGGCAAGGAAGGCGGCTTCCACGCAATAACAGTTTCCTAGTCGAGACGGAGGAATTGGAAGCTGATTAAACATCATTTAATAAAACCATTTTCTAATATTTTTTGGTAATTGTAAAAGATCTGACACCGAGTTTATAGTGGTGTCGATGAAGCTAGAGAGCTTTGAGTTCGTCAGGAAATCGGAGAACCGAGCCCGACTGTTCTTTAAAAAAGCGTGTTGGAAAAAATGGCCGTATATTTTTTGTACACAATATCGGAACAGGAAGATCTATCGGATCGTTGGGAAGCGCTACCGCTGCAGGCGATGTGGTTATACGTTTCATGACTTCTCCGGTAGATGGATTAATCGGCTCAGAATTCCATCAAGAAATGGTTGTGGATCATCAAATTCTTTGAAGTAGAGCTCTCCACCCGAAGAATTGCCCAGCAGGTCGGGTTGAGTTATCATACGGCGTTCAAGGCGATAACTGTCTTGCGGCTTGCGATTCTGGTCCAGTTGGATGCGGATCTGCTCATGACCGGGGAGATCGAATTGGATGAATCCTATTTTGGCGGAAGATGTAAAGGGAAGCGCGGGCGTGGAGCCGCTGGGAAGACGCCTGTCTTTGGTATTCTGGAGCGAAATGGGGTCGTCAAGGTGGAGGTCATCCGAGACGTCACGGCCAAGAGTCTGTTGAATATGACAGTTAAAACGGTCCGAAGAGGCTCCATCGTCTATACCGATAAATTCAGAAGCGATGATGCACTGATGTTCTGCGGCTATTGGCACCTGAGAGTCGATCATGAAAAGCGATTTGCCTCCGGTAAAGTCTACATCAATGGCCGGGAGGGTTTCTGGAGCGATGTCAAGGAGCGCCTCGCCAAGTTTCATGGTGTCTCCAAAGAAAAGTTCCCCTTGTACCTAAAAGAAATGGAATTCCATTATAACAATCGAAGTAAAAACATCTTCAACTTAACTGTTCAAAACCTGTGTGGTTTAGTGCCAGATCTTTTATAATCACCAAGAATTATACGGCAGGTTCGTCTGGTCATTGCGGCTATCTTAATTATTGGTGCCTTATTCCAAGTCACGTCTCAGCCTGTTTCTCCATCAACCGCAACCGCTCTTCGCCTGACGTCTCTTCGGCTTGCTTGCGATCAGCAATGTCTGTAAGTGTGCCGATGAAGCCAGCGTGGCGACCTTCGGCGTTTGTTATGGCGGCCACCTGGACAATGACCCAGGCAATGGTACTGTCTTCTCGCTGGAACCGATACTCTTCCTGGAAAGAGCGCCCGGCGCGGATCGCCTCGCGCCAACTTTCCTCGACCCTGCTCCGATCCGTCCCGAACAACGTCTGGATCCATCCAAAGCCCAAACACTCGTCGACGGACAAACCGACCAATTCTGCAGCGCGCTCATTTACATAGAGACAACGACCGGCCGTGTCAATTTCGAAAATGCCCACTGGGGATGACGCGACGAGACTTCGGAATCGCCTTTCACTCTCACGCAGGGCATGCTCTGTCTGTTTACGATCTCGACGCGCTTCGCGCTCGCGCAGCTCCCGTTCTATCACTGGAAATAGACGCTTGAGGTCATTCTTTAGGATATAATCTCTCGCCCCAGCCTTCATGGACCTGACGGAAGCATCCTCATCAAGGTGGTCGGAAAATACGATCAGGGGCAGGTCAAATCCATTTTCCTGTAAAACCTTCAGTGCAGCAAAAGGACAGATCACGAGCGCGTTGTAATTCGCAAAAACAATATCCCATTCCATTTCAGAGAGCGCGGTGCTCATGTCGGCGGCGGTATTTACTTGCGCACAGGTCACCTCATAGCCTCCTCGACAAAGCTCAACAAGTAGTAACTCCACGTCTTCTCTCGGAGTCTCAACTATAATTACATGAAGCGGTGTGCTCATTCCGCTCCTCCTTCCCTTTTTAGGTTTTGCCCGTTTGGGCTCAATACCCGCTCGGTAATGTTAACAACCCGCATACGCCATTCAACACTCTCCCGATGAAATACTATATTACAAATTAATCCATAATGCTACATTATATGTACAGTCAAATCCATAAATGCCAGCTGGCTATCAAGGGCAACAGTCCGGGAATCGTCCCTCACAGACTTAATCTGAATAAATTTCTCAGTTGATTAGTCGAGTAATTTATAACTGTTTATTTTCATGTGGTATTGCATATTTAAATAACAATATGATAAAAATATATATTCAAAAGTATAAATATTAGCAAGCGTATTAAGAAGAAAACCCAGAAGAAACATGCGCATACTGCCTTAACATTGGCCAAAACTTCATACCCAGACTTAAGACAGAACTGAACAGAACACCACAGAATGGAGGGGGAGATTACATGAACATGAAGGGAGGCCAGGACATCGGAAGCTCAACCCGCGAGGTCAATCCCGAAAAGGAGGATCAGATTCGGTGCGAATGCGGTCGTCTACA
>SCUR01000460.1 GCA_004297235.1 Candidatus Manganitrophaceae bacterium
GGTCACGCTTAGAAGGACCCCAAAAGATCGGTTTCAATTTCGGCCAGATAGGTTTTAAAAGGGTCCTCCATCGAGATGCTCTTCTTACCATCCACGTAAAAGCTCGACCAGTTGATGACGTAGGGGATCTGCTTTTGTAAGAGGGACCGAATCAACTCCCCCCGTGCCGAGGCGCGCGTGTTGCGGGGGGGAGAATCGACCGCCAAGTCGATGGCGTCGTGGGTGGTCCGGCGCAGCGCCCGGCCTTCCTCCTCCAGGGCCGCCGCGAGCCCGCGCGTCGGGTCGATGTTGTGATACTCTAAATCGAGGCTGGCCATCCAGGGGTCGTTCCATTCGACCCCTTCCGACGTCCGGAAAGACTCAAGAAGCCATTGCTTCGAGACCCAATCGATCTTGCCGACCAGCTGTTCGGGATCGCCGGCCAGCGCTTCCAGCGTCTTTCCCCATTCCGAGATGATCCAATCGGTATCGGCATCTTTCCCCGAAAGGGTTCGGTCCGCCGCTTCCTGAAGAAGGGCCTGAAGCTCGACGGCCGGGATTTTCTTTCCGCTTTGAAGGGTGACGGTCCACCGTCGCTGCGGGTCGCGCGAGATCTGTCTGAGGTCGAGGACCGGATCGGCGAGTCCGAGGTTCTCCGGAACCGTCCCCTCCTCGATCAGCGAGAGCATGACGGAGGTGGTGCCGAACTTCAACGCGGTGGCATACTCCAGCATGTTGGAGTCGCCGAGAAGAAGGTGGATGCGCCGGTATCGATTGGGGTCGGCGAGCGGTTCATCGCGGGTATTGATGATCGCGCGGTTGAACTGGACCCACTGATAGAAATCATTGACGATATGGTCGGCCCGTTGCGAGATCTGAAAATCGATCTGCGGCAGGTCGCGCTCGCCCAACATCGCCCAGCCGTCCGGGACCCGATGCGCGCCGACCCGTCCCGCGCCGGTGAAAATCTGGCGCGTGACCAGGAAAGGGATCAGTTGGCTGAGTCCGTCGTAGGAGAAGGGGAAGTCGCGGGCCACCAGGTAATTCTCATGCGATCCGAAGGTGGCGCCCGTTTCGTGATCGACATTGTTTTTGATGATGGAGACCCGCTCCGACAATCCCAATGCCTCGATGGTCTCCTGAAGGATCCGATCCCCGGCGCGGTCGTAGGCCACCAGGTCGGTGAGGGAGATGCATTCCGGAGTGGCATATTCGATGTGTCCCATATCGATATAGATCCGGCCGCCGTTGAGGAGAAAACCGCCGTTGCCGGGAGGCTCGTCATAGGCCCGGTGGTGGAGATCGATCAAGCCGAGCTTTTTCTTTTTGAAGATCGCCTCCTTGATCCGATACGCCATCCGCTCGGGCGACTCGTTGGTCCGCTCCTGACCGATCAGGCAGCCGTATTCGGTTTCAAGGCCGAGAATTCGAGAGAGCATCTACTTCAACCATCCTTTTAACGCTTTTTCAATCTCCTCCTGAGAAGGAATCCGGTACTTGGAGCTGCCCGGTTGGGTCCGGTCGAGAAGGGCGACTTCGATCGTGTGCGATTCGAGGCTCCGCTTCAGGATCGGATCGAGCTCCTCCGGCGTCGGAGGAGCGCCGGCCTGTTTTTCCGCCTCGAGGTCGGTCGGAAGTTGTGAGACGGCCCATGTCCTCAGCGCGATCTGGAGCGCCTCCTTGAAGCTCAGCGGATGGGTCTCTCCCGCCGCTCTGAGAAAGCCGTTCATCCGCTCTCCCATCAATGCCGTCGGAGCCAGAACGACCCCGCGCTCATCCTCCTCGAACACGCCGTCATAATTCAGATGGAAGAAGAGCGGCTGGCCGGAGAGGATGCCGATCTCCGCCAGGACGATCTTCGCAATGTAGGGGGCGTGAAGGACCTCTTCGAACGCTTGCTTCACCATCGGGGCGAGGATAAACTTCATCAGGCGCCGGACCGTCACGTCGACGGGGGAGCGATTGAAGCCTTCGATATGGGCGGAATCGAGAACCACGTTCCGCAGCTTCTCCAGATCGGCCGGATGGCCGATGCCGCCGAATGCGATCTGATCATACACCTCATACAGCTTCGGCGTGCCGGCGCCCAGGGTTGCCATGAGCACGCCGTTTTGAAACGGGAGGGCGACGATCGGGCTGCCGGCGGAGAGTTGTTCTTCAAGATAGTCCCGGCGGTTTCGGACCGCTTCGACCCATCTGTAAGGCTCGTCATAGACCATGTGTCTTCCTTCCTTTGAAAAGGGGGACGCTACCCGATACTGAGCCCGGGTTCTCCCACGCCGGGCCGGCCGACCACTTTATTCGCATAAAGCGACTCGAGCTCTTTCTGCGGAATTTCTCGGACCCCTTCCCGCGTGACCAATTTGATGACCGGGTAGAGATGCGCCTCTCGATTGCTGCCGCCGGTGGCGGAGTCGAATTCGGCGGCGGTCTCCAAGAGCCGCATCGTCAGGGTAATCGCCTCTTCCTCCGGGAGATCGGCGAGCGGCCGCGCTCCCCAGCGATTTTCATAATGGAGCACCCCGCGAATGGCCGGGGAGCCCGATCCGGAGGTGGCGAACTCCACCCCTTCGAATTCGGCGCCCAGAATATCGTAGAAAAAGATCTTTCCCTCTTTTCGCGGCAGGTCATAAGCGGCATAGATCGGGGCGACGGCGCCGATCCCCTGGAGGGCCATCGGGATATTCTCCTTGAGGAGTTTCGAGAGGGCGCGAACTTTTCCCTCCAGGCTCAGCTCTTGGAGCTGGCTGCGCCGATAATATTTGAAGGTATGCTCCATCACCCGCGCGATCTCGAACGCGGTGGCGGGAACCCCGGCGATCGCCATCACCGAATGGCGATCGATCTCAAGGACCTTGTCGGTCCGATCGTACATCACCGTCGTTCCGGCGGTGGCCCGGCGGTCTCCCGCGACCAAGACGCCGTCTTTATATTTCAATCCGAAAATGGTCGTTCCTTGAGTCAGCGCGATCTTGCTTTCAATCGGCTCGCGACCGGCCGGAAGCGGCCCCGGCCCCAATTGGTAGCCGGTCGATTTAAGAAGGGACCAAAAGTCTCCGTTATGCATTAGAACTCCAAAAAGTAAGGAGTGAGGAGTTAGGAGTAAGGAGGGTAAGATTTGAAATCTTTTACTCCTAACCACTCACTCCTGACTCCTCACGCTCTTATATTATTCCCCCGTCCGCTGCCGATACCGCTCGGCCTGCTTCGGATCGACCTTCTTCATTCGCTTCAACAGATTCTCTTTGCTCGAATCGGTGTCGGGACGCTTCGGTCCGGTTTCCTCCCGCGGTTTCTCGAGCGGGTCGGCCGGGCGTTCGCGTCGTTCGGTGAAATCGGTCATGATTTTTTCTCCTTAAATCGATGTGCTATTAATCTCGTCATTCCCGCGAAAGCGGGAATCCAGGGGGCCTTGATTTAATCGACTGGATTCCCGATAAAACATTCGGGAATGACGACAAAAGATGCCTAACCAACGATCTCCTTAAATTTGGACGCCGCCTCCACACGCGCTCGGAGCGCGGCGATTTCGGCCGGATCGAAGAGGGTGCTCAGGTCGAGCGTTTTGCTGAAGAGACCGTTTTGAAAGAGGACCCGCTCCCACTGGATTCGATGAATATCGTCGTAAAATTTTTCAATGCAAAGGCCGCGAATGGCGGCGCGGGTGTCGGCCGGCGGCGTGGTCATCGCCGCCTTGATCTCCGCTTCGGTGGAGAGCCGCTCCATCCCCCCCTCCAGCTCCAGACCGATGAAGAGACCCCGATCGGGGGCGAGGTTGTGATATTCGAGATCGAGCCCCGGCAGGCGGGGATCCTCCCATCCGCATCCTTCCGAATCCATAAAAGTTTCGAGCAGCCATTTTTTGGCGACCCAGTCGAGACGGTTCGCCAGCCTCATCGGGTCGACCTCCAGGTCGTTCAAGACCTCTTCCCACTTCGCCAGCACCCATTGGGTATCCGGGTCGGCCTCTTGTCCGAAGGCCTTCTTCGCCGCGGCGAGGTAGAGACGCTGGTGGTCGATCGGCGTGATGCTCTTCCCGTTCATCAGCCGGACGGGTCTTTTGCAGGTGGTGTCGAGCGAGACGGCGTGAACGGCGGCGACCGGTTCCGGGATCGCTGCATCGGGCGCCGCGCCGACCTCGATGAGGCGAAGGGTCAACCAGGTGGTTCCCACTTTGAGGGCGGTGGCGGTCTCCGAGAGATTGGCGTCCCCTAAAATTTGGTGCAGCCGCCGATATTGATTTCGGTCGGCGTGCGGCTCATCCCGCGTGTTGATGATCGGCCTTCGATCCATCGTGTCGACCGACATCTCGACTTCGATAAAGTCGGCCCGCTGCGAGAGCTGGTAGGCGCCGGAGTGGTATCCGTCCGAACACTCGATCCCCACCTTCCCCGCCCCCGCGAAGAGCTGTCGGGTTACCAGGAAAGGGGTGAGGTGGCGGATGATCCGGTCAAAGGGAACCGCGCGCGGGAGAAGGTAGTTGTCGTGGCAGCCGTAGCTGTGGCCGTGGAAGTCGGTGTTGTTTTTGTAGAGCTGGACCACCGGATTCCCCAGCGCGGCGTTGCGTCGGTCGGCGCACGCCTGGACGATCCGCTCCCCCGCCTTGTCATGGATGATCAGATCCCGGAGCGATCGGCACTCCGGCGTGGAGTACTCGGGGTGGGTGTGATCGTTGTAGAAGCGGGCGCCGTTCGTCAGGGCGAGGTCGCTCTTCATCTCATGAAAGGAGAAGGGCCGATGGCGGTCTTTTTTTTCGAAAGCTTCTTCCTCTTCGTCTTGCGCCAGCCGGTCGGCCCGGAATCCGCGGGCATCCTGCCGGGGATCTTCGGCGCTGTAGTCCCAGCCGGGTCGAAACGGCCGGGTCAGATAGGCCCGGACCAACTCCATCGACTCCACCACCGGATCGACCGCGTCGAGGTCTTCCCGGGTGATCCCATATTCCGTTTCGATTCCAAAAAGTTTTAGCATCGTTATTCGTTACTCTTTAATCTAAGGGAATAAAGCCGCTCATCGTTTTGGTTTACACGTCTCACGAATCACGATGAACGAAGAACGTCCTTGGGTTTCTCAAATGACCCGCTTCTCGGAGCGAGGTTTCTCTTTTTTATCCAAGAGAGAGATGCCGACCACATTCTCCGGGTCGGCGTCGATCAGCTTGAGCCAGTCTTCGACGATGTCGTTGGGGGGGAGGATCTCTCCCTCGCGATATTCGGTTTCGATGGCGCGGGTCAAATCCTCCGGCTCGATCCCTTCTTCCCCGCCGGTGATCGTTCGCTTGATCGCCCGCTCTTTCGCCCGTTGGACGATCGAGGCGATTAGGGCGCCGCTGATCAGGTCGGATCGATAGAGAATTTCGCGACGGCTGCTCCGAAGCTGAAGCTCCAGAATCTGCTGAGCCGAGCTCTTTGAGAAGATCGCGTCGACGGCGGCTTTGACCAGCGCCTGCCGTGCCTGCTCGGGATTGTCCCCATGGTTTTTCACCCAGCTTGGCGCAAGAGGGATCTCGGGGGTCAAGTAGATGCCGAAGATCTCCTCCGTTCCTTGTCGGTCGGGCCGGTTGATCTTGATCTTCCGATCGATCCGCCCCGGGCGGAGCACCGCCGGATCGATCAGGTCGGGGCGGTTGGAGGCGAGGATGATCACCATCTCTTTGAGCGACTCGATCCCGTCCATCTCCGCGCAGAACATCGGGACGAGGGTGCTGAGGATATTATGAGAGCGCATGGAGCGGCGCGTTCCCAGGATCGACTCCGCCTCATCGATGAAGATAAAGGGGAGATAGCCGGCGCCGCGCTTCTCGCGGGCGCGGGAGAAGATCTCCCGAATCATCCGCTCCGATTCCCCAAGCCACATGTTCAGGATCTCCGGTCCCTTCACATGGAGGAAGAATTCCTCGACCTGCGGGTTGTCTTGCGCTTTGAGCTTCTGCACCAGGCTGTATGCGGTGGCCTTTCCGATCAGCGTCTTGCCGCAGCCGGGCGGGCCATAGAGAAGGAAGCCCTTCGGCTGGGAGAAGTTGTACTTCTTGAAGAGATCGGGGTAGAGAAGGGGATGCTCCAGCGTGTTGCGGATCGCCTCGATCGCCTCCTTTTGGCCGCCGATTTCTTCCCAGGTGACTTTGGGTGTTTCATCCAGAAAATATTCACGCCGTTGGGCATTGTCGACTTTTTCGACCGCCACCCGGTGGCTGGCGTCGATCCGGACCTCGTCGCCGACTTTCAGGAGGGCCTCGGTGAGTTGAGCGGAGCGGAGGACCAAGGTCGACTGTGTTCCGACATCCTGTCCGACACGTAGACGACCGTCCGGGAGAACGTCGGTGATTTTTTGGATTTGTCCATTGCGGTCATAGCCGATGGCGCGGAGGACGACGAACGCCTCGTTCACCAAGACCTGCATTCCGATCTGCAGCGTTTCCGGCGGGAGGCGCGGATCGAGGTTAGTGTAGTAGTCGGCCCCGCCGACGACGATGTGCGCCAGGTCGGGCGCGGGGAGACCCAAGAGGGTGCCGATCCGGTTGGCCGGCGCGGTGACCTTTTCCACCACCTGATTGAGCTTCTTGATTTCCTGCTGAACCTGCTGAAGGTTCAGATCC
>SCUR01000461.1 GCA_004297235.1 Candidatus Manganitrophaceae bacterium
ATCCGGCCGGATCTTTTGCCCGGCGCGCGGAAGATTCGTCGACCCAGCCGGAGCCGCAGTCGCCATAGACGGCGGTGCTGCTGGTATAAATAAACCGGCTCGGCGGGTTTTCCAGAAGGGCCGCGAGCGCATTGATCATGGCATACGGCAATGTGCCGTCCCGTGATCCCGACACCAGGAAATAAACCCAGTCGGCCGGGGGGAATCGAAAGGGAGGTTTCAGAAGATCGAGGAAGATCGGCTCGATCCCTTCTCTCTTGAGAAGATCCATCTTCGCGGGGGTTCGCGTCGTCCCGCAGACCGAGAACCCCTTCTCGATCCAGGCTTTCGCCAGCGGTAAGCCGAGATAACCACAACCGATAATCAATACCGATCCGGTCATCCGCCTCCTTTATCGCCCCGGCCCGAACGCATCGGTCCGATCGGAGCGCCGGCCTTTTTGAGGGCGCACCTTAACGCGTTTTTCGGGGAGGAACCGTCGGGCAAGAAGACTCCGATCTTTTACTGGGTCGCGAGGCTCTTTACAAAGACAAAACCGTTCTCGATCCAGGCAGTATAGAGTTGCCGGCCGGAAGTTGCAAGCGCGGTGGACCAGGAAAAGGAGCCGGGAATTTGATTCAACGCCGTCCCCTTCTGGGCCCATTGGCTGCCGTTCCAACTCCAGACCTCCACACGCGGCCCGCTGAAGGCAAGGGTCGGGCTCGCGTCGACTCCCAACAAGGCCGGGTCCACGCCGTCTTGGGAGAGCGGCCCTCCCAGCCTCACCCACGCCTCCCCGTTCCATTGTTTCGCCTGGATCCCTTCCTGTTGAAATGCGAGGGTCGGACGTTCCTGAACGAAAGCGAGGGAGAAAGCCGAGGGGTTGAAGGTCAACGGATCATTGGCCGGACCGCCGTCGGGAAGCCAGCTTCCCCCCGCGTGGTGGAAGAGGGCCAATTCGATTCCCTCCGAGGAGGCATTTTGCATCAAGACGGCGAGGGAAAGATTCTGGTCGTTGGAGCCGAGGGCATATTTTCTCGGCGAGGGGGCGTCGGCGTAGTGCTCCCCGACCCCGCCGAGATCGACCCAGGCGCCGGCCCACTGTTGGACCCGCGTGCTGGCATATCGGCTGTCGCTGCAAAAGGAGTCCCACGCGAGGATCGGAACCCCCTGCCGGACTTCCAGACCGGCATTGACCGGCCCGCATTCGGATTGCGAAGATTGAACCGCGACGGGGGCCCATCCGCTTCCCTCCCGTCTGACCAAGTGGAGAGATCTCCCCTCGATCCAGGTCAAGAAGAGTCCTTGTCCGTCGGCGGCGAGCGCCGGCAGAGAGGCCGCTTCGGCGGGGTCGGCATTCAAGGGGCCTTCCTCGTTCCATCGGGTTCCGTTCCAGAAGGCCGCATAGATTTTTCCATCTTCTTCCCAGGCGACCACAGGCGTCCCTTGCACCGTCGCCAGGGTCAGCCAGACGGCGACTCCCCGTTGTGACGCATTCACCCGCCCTCCCAAGAGTTGCCACTTCGGAGCTTGGCTCGTTCCATTTCCTTCGGCCGGAGGTACCGAACCCTCTGCCGGAGCCGGAGCTGGCACCGGAACCGAGCTGACCGGCGTGGCGGCCGGGGTTGGATTCGTGGCCGGAACCGGCTCCGCCGGCGTGCCCGGATCGGCCGGGGTTCCTGAATCGCCCGCCGGAGGCGTTGTCCCGGTCGAGAGAGAGGCCGGTGAAACGGAGTCGTTTTGGGAATGCGCGCTCTGGCCGGAGCCGCAGGAAGCGAAAGCGAGAAGAATAAAAAGAAGTCCAATAGAATGCGTTGCAGGCTTGATAAAATCTTTCATCGTGATCCTCCACCCGAATATACTTCTTTCAGGTGAGAGTGCAACCTATGTACCTTGTCGAAAAGAGAAACAGGGGGTGCTTTGGAGTGTTTTTCAAAAGGGACTGGCTTGCAGAGAATTGCAGATTTGGTTACCTTCTTTACATCTGAATGAATGGCCGCGTTAGAGATGTGCAAGAAATGATCACTTTTATTCCAAGTAGAGACAACCCCGGATCGGTTGAGAATCAGGCGTGTCTGAAGTGCTATAATGCTCGTTATGGATGAGATCATTTGGACCCCCTCGGAAGAGATGATCCGGCGGACGAACGTCTGGCGGCTGATGCAGCGGCAGGGACTCTCTTCGTATGAAGCGCTGATTCGCTGGTCCGTCGAGGATATTGGTCGATTTTGGGATGCCGTCTCTAAAGACCTTGGAATCCGATGGAGCCGGCCCTATCGCCAGGTCTACGACACCTCCGCCGGACTTCCCTGGACGAAATGGTTCATCGACGGACGGACCAATCTCGTCGCGAACTGCATCGATCGGCATCTCCCCGCCCGTGCGGGCGAGATCGCGCTGCTTTGGGAAGGGGAAGATAAGAAAGTTCGCGCCTGGACCTATGCGCAGCTTTCGCGGGAGGTCTCCCGTCTGGCCGATGCTCTTCGACGGGAAGGGATCGGCGCGGGCGACACGATCGGGATCTACATGCCGATGTCGCTCGAGATGGCGGCGGTCCTCTATGCCGCCTTTAAGATCGGCGCGATCTGCATTCCGATCTTCTCCGGATTTGCGGCGGCGCCCCTCGCCGCCCGTCTGGCGCATGCCGAGGTGAAGATCCTCTTCACCGCCGACGGCTCGCTTCGGAGGGGAAAGGGGGTCGAGATCAAACGATCGGCCGATGAGGCCTCCGCTCAGATCCCGACCTTACGAAAGCGGGTTGTCCTGCGCCGTCTTGGAAACGACGTCGATTGGGATCCGGCGCGCGATTGCTGGTATACCGAGTTCGTCGCGGGAAAATCGGAGCGGTTCCCAACCGAAGCGCTCGATGCCGAAGCCCCTGCGTTGATCCTCTACACCTCCGGAACCACCGGCCGGCCGAAGGGAACGGTTCACACCCACGGCGGCTGTCTGATGCAGATCGGGAAGGAGCTGGCCTACCATTTTGATGTGAAGGCGGACGATCGTTTCTTCTGGCTCACCGATATCGGCTGGATGATGGGCCCCTGGATGATCCTCGGCGTCCACCTGCAGGGAGGATGCGTCTTCCTCTACGAGGGGGCGCCGAATTACCCGACTCCCGATCGCCTTTGGGAGATGATCGAGCGCCATCGGCTGACCCATCTCGGCATCTCTCCGACCGCCATCCGCCTTTTGATCCGGGCCGGAGATGCCCCCGTCGCGCGGCACGACCTCTCCTCACTGCGAATGCTCGGCTCGACCGGCGAGCCGTGGGATCGAGAGAGTTACCTTTGGTTCTTCGAAAAGGTCGGAAAGGGAACGCTTCCGATCATGAACATCTCCGGCGGGACGGAGATCATCGGTTGTTTCCTCGCCCCCCTTCCGATTACCCCGCTGAAGCCGTGTACCCTCCGAGGGCCGGGGCTCGGGATGGATGTCGATGTCTTCGACGACGAGGGAAAGCCGGTCCGCGGAAAGACGGGCCATCTCGTCTGCAAAAAGCCGTTTCCGTCGATGACGCGCGGGTTCTGGAAGGACCGGGATCGATATCTCGCCGTCTACTGGTCCCGCTGGCCGAATGTCTGGTTTCACGGCGACTGGGCCCGAATTGACGAAGAGGGCTATTGGTTTCTCCATGGCCGCTCGGACGATACGATGAAGATCGCCGGCCGCCGGGTCGGCCCCGCCGAGATCGAATCGGTCCTCCTCACCCATCCCGCTGTCTCCGAAGCGGCGGCGATCGGCGTTCCCGACCCCGTCAAAGGAGAGGCGATCGTCTGTCTGGTCGTATTGAAACCGGGAGAGACGGCCGATGAGCAGACCCTCGCCGACCAGGTGACGCAAGCGATGGGGAAGGCGCTGCGTCCCCATTCGATCCGATTCGTCTCCGATCTTCCGAAAACCCGCTCCGCCAAAATCGTCCGGCGTGTCATCCGCGCGAAGCTCCTCGGCGCGCCGCTGGGCGATCTCACCTCGATCGAGAATCCTGCCGCGATTGATGAAATCGCTTGTCTATCTGAAGATGAAATAACGGGAGGCGGGAGGCGTTAGATGCCGTGAGGCGACAAAGAAGGAAACGTAAGGCGTAAGGGGTAAAAGATTGAAAGCATTTGACCCGACCCCTCACGCCTCACGCCTAACGCCTACCGTGTCTTTAAGAAGTCCATTGAAAAACAAAAGTTATAAATGTAAACTATCCCATTGTGTCTGCTTGGAGCGATGGAGGAAGCATGTTGGCGGAGTTCGTCAAGGTGGCCCGGCTGGAGGAAATTCCGATGGAGAAAGGGAAGGTCATCGAGGTCGAGGGGAAGGAGATCGCCCTCTTTCGATCGAATGGAACGGTTTACGCCATCGATAATCTCTGCCTCCACGAGGGGGGGCCGCTGGGTCACGGCCCGGTGAAGGATGGGATCGTCACCTGCCCTTGGCATCTTTGGCGGTTCGACGTCCGGACCGGAGCGATGGTGGAGGCGCCGTCGATGAAGGTCGATTGCTTTGAAGTGAAAGTGGAGGGAGAAGAGGTCTACCTCGATGTTTCCTCTCTGACGGCTCCGCTGAAAAGAAACCGGATGATTTTAAAAAGACTGGCCGTCGGCGAGACGGCGGAGGCGCTGGCGAAAGAATATCATCTGATCCCGGAAGAAATCGAGCGGATCGCGAAGCAGGTTCGGATCGGCGAGCGGTTGATCTGGCTGGGAGAGCTCTTCCAACGGCAGGGGGCGATTTACAGCCAGGATCTGCTTCGAATTCCCTATCGAGATTTGGAAGGGATCTCCTACGGCGCGCAGGAAAAGCTCGACGAGCTGATTGAATTGCTTTGAGAGGAAAAGAGATGTCCGAAGAGAAGAGGCCGCTCCCGCTCAGGGGATTGCGGCACCTGGCGCTGAAGGTCACCGATATCGAACGGTCGCGGCGGTTTTACGAAGGGGTCCTCGGGATGCGCATTGTTTGGGAGCCCGATCCTGAAAATCTCTACCTGACCCTCGGTTCGGATAATTTGGCGCTTCATCAGATTGCCCCGGGAGAGACGCTGGCGTCGGAGATGGGGCAGCGTCTGGACCATTTCGGATTCATTGCCGAAAACGAGTCGATCGTCGACGCGGTTGCCCGAAAGATGCAAGCGGCGGGTGTTCCGATCGTCAAACCGGTCAAAAGACATCGCGATGGGAGCTACTCTTTTTACATGTCGGATCCGGATGGAAATGTGATTCAAATTCTCTATGAGCCGCATATCAGCGGGGTTCCATAAAGGTGAGCGATTTTAAAAAATTCTTTTTTTGTATTTTCTTCTCTTGACCTCTTTTAAAAATCAGTATATATTCTCACGATCTTATGTGGTGGGAGGGTGACAGGGCCCCCCTCCCGACTGAGGAGTTCATCAGTCTTAAAAGAAAGACGCGTGGCCCGCTCCGATGGTTGTCACAGCCAAGGTATGAGGTGCCCGCCTTGGCAAGATTGGATCAATCGTACTTCTATCTATAAGGAGGATGAACGTATGGCCAAAGCCATGACCAAGTCTCAGATTGCCGATACCCTTTCGAAAAAGACCAGTCTCCCCAAAAAAACAGCGGTTCAATTTCTCGATGAGCTGGCCGGGCTTGCCTATCGGGAGGCGAAGAATACCTTTACCCTTCCTGGAATCGGCAAGCTCGTTCTTGTGAATCGAAAGGCGAGAATGGGACGGAATCCCCAGACGGGCGAGGCGATCAAAATTCCGGCGAAGCGAGTGGTGAAATTCCGCGTTGCGAAGGCTGCAAAAGATTCGATCTTAGGTAAGAAATAGATTTGACCGGCTCCCCTCCGATAATGTCATTGGAGGGGAGCCGATTCCCTCCGATGCGTTCCTGAAAAACTCCCTCTTTTTGATATAAACGGCTCCCCTATCCTTCGGATCCGGCCTTTTTGACCGCCTCGGTCAGAAGCGGAAGGATCTCGAAGAGATCGCCGACGACGCCGTAATTGGCGATTTTGAAGATCGGCGCATTCGGATCTTTGTTGATTGCGATGATGTATTTCGACGACGACATCCCGGCCTGGTGTTGGATCGCACCGGAAATGCCGCAGGCGATATAGAGAACGGGAGAGACCGTCTTTCCCGTCAATCCGACCTGATAGGCGTGGGGTTTCCATCCGGCGTCGACCGCGGCCCGCGAGGCGCCGACCGCCGCGCCGAGCGCTTCGGCCAGATCTTCAACCAGCTTAAAATTTTCAGGCGCCTTCAAGCCGCGCCCTCCCGATACGATGATCCGGGCCTCCGTTAATTCAACCTTCGATCCGACCGTAGCGACCACCTCTTTGACCTTGGCCCCCAGTGCGGAGAGGTCGACGGGCGGGGTGACTCGCTCGATCGCCGGCGCGCGGGCCGGATCGGGTGGATTAACCGTAAAGACATTCGGCCGGAGTGTTGCGACCTGGAGAGTCGGTTGTCGGCTCTTCAACGTCGAGAGGAGCTTCCCCGCGTAGATCGGCCGCGTCGCAACCGCGCTCCCTCCCTCCCCGATCTCCAAGCCGGTGAGGTCTCCCATGAACGGTCCCTTTAATTTGGCCGCCAGCTTGGGTCCGAGATCTTTTCCCATCGCGGTCGCCCCCATCAGAATCAGCGAGGCCTGATTTCTTTTCGCCAGATCGGCGAGGATGGCGGCATATCCTTCCGAGGAGTAAAGCCGCAGTTCGGGCGCTTCGGCCAGGTAGATCTTATCCGCGCCCCCGGCCGCCAGTGTTTTCGCCTCGGACGCGATCTGATCGCCGATCAGAACGGCGGCGACCTCGCCGCCGGTTTTCTGAACGAGTCGGCGTGCGGCGCCGAGCGCCTCCAACCCGACCCGCTTCATTTTTCCTTCTCGTTGCTCCGCAAAGACCAAAATTCCGGGCATTCTCCCTCCTTAATTGAAGCATCCGGAAGTCGGAAGTTCGAATTCAGAATACACGATCTGAGATGGGACAGAAAAAGGTTTTTTCTGAATTCCGACCCGACTTCTTATCTGAAACTTCTTCCCCTCTCTTACGGTTCCTTGAATTTGTCCAGCGTCACCTCGATCTGATTCCGATTTAAGCAGTCTTTGTAGTAGAGGAACTCCTCTTTGAGCGCTTGCATCGTGGAGTGATAACCGTACCGAAGCACTTGAGCGCGGCTGTTATAGCTGATGGCGTGGTGCGCGAACATAAACGCCTCCGAGGGTTTCGGTTGGGTGAGGATGAACTGCTTTGTCGGATGTTCGAAAATATAGCGCTTCATCGCCAGATACATCCGGGTCGACGTATTGACCCGCATTGCCTGATCATAGATATAGGTCAGTCCCTTCTCCCTGATTCCGAGCGCCTTTCCGTCGGCCGTGAGCGACGGGAGGCGGACCCGGTCTCGATCGTTGACGATGTATTGCACCGGATTGATGATCCACATCATCTCGGCGCCGTGATTCATCGCGATGTCCATGTAAGCAACGCGTCCCACCCCGCCGTCGATATAATCTTTTCCTTTAATGTGGACCGGCTGAAACAGAATCGGCATTGAAGATGAGGCGACGACCGCTTGGGAGATCGGAACATCATCAAACCCCTCTTCGCCGAAGACGTCATATCGTCCCAGGTCGACATCAACGGCCGGGATGTAGAGCTCTCTTCTTAATTTTCGGAAGTCGTTGGTATACCCCTCCTGCGAGAAGAAATTAGAGAGATAGAGATCGAAGTTTTTCAGTGTAAAGATCCCGGACGGAAGACTCTCCTGCAAAAATTCCAAGAGATCGAGGATGGAGACCCTCCGGCCGCTTCTGATGTAGTATCGAAAAATGGGATAAAGCGACTTCAGGAACTTCTTGGCGATGTGGAACGTCTCTTGGTAGCCGAAGCTGTAGATGTCCCGCCGGGCGAAGTTATAGGGTGTCTTCCGGTCGTTCTTGATGTCTTCGTAGATGGCCCGCGGGCGGACCCCATTGGCGATCAACGCGGCGACGGCGGCCCCGGCGCTGGTTCCGACGTAAATATCGAACTCATTGACCGAGAATCCGTCGAAAAAATCATCGAGCGCCGTCAAACATCCGATCTCATACATCCAGCCGGGGATCCCGCCTCCGGCCAAGACGAGCGCCCGCTTCCCCTGATTGCTGTTTCTTCCCTCGGATTGGGTCCGGGAGTCGGCCCTGTTTTCTTGCGCCATCATTTTAACCAAAAGAGATTGGGTCGGTTAAAGAACCTTGATCTCTTCGCGTAATACCCGAACGAGCTCCGCCACGGCTTGGGCCGGT
The DNA here is from genome assembly GCA_004297235.1 of Candidatus Manganitrophaceae bacterium. GTDB lineage: Bacteria > Nitrospirota > Nitrospiria > SBBL01 > Manganitrophaceae > Manganitrophus. Next base: position 8,220 of record SCUR01000461.1, read on the forward strand.
TCGCCTTCGATGATTTTTCCCTCTGAGCGAACCGGCGGCGACTCGATCTTCTCGACCACCAGCTTGGCGCCGCTCGATCCGACCTCTTTCGGGTCCAAGCCGAGATCGGCCAGCGTCAGCACCGCGAGCGGTTTCTGCTTTGCCTTCATGATCCCGGGAAGCGAAGCGTATCGCGGTTCGTTCAGCCCCTTCTGGCAAGTGAAGATCGCCGGAAGGGAAACCTCCACGACTTCGATCGCCCCTTCGATCTGTCGATGGGCCACCGCCTTCTTGGCCGGAGCATCGATCTCCAATTTATTGATTCCAGCGACGTGCGGAAGTCCCATCAAATCGGCGACATGAATTCCGACCGCGCCGTTGTCGTCGTCGATCGCCTGTCGGCCGAAAAAGAGGATATCATACGGACTCCGCTTCAACGCCGCCGCCAGCGCCAATGCCGTTGTATAGGCGTCGCCCCCTTCAAGGGCCGGATCTTTGATATGGATCGCCTGATCGGCTCCGACGGCGAGGCAGGTCCGGAGCGCTTCCGCCGCTTTATCGGGGCCGAGCGTGACGATTGTCACCTGGCCGGTTTTCAACCGTTCCTTGATTCTCAAGGCTTCTTCCACGCCGAATTCGTCGTAGGGGTTGACGACATAGGTCAGCCCGGTCCGATCGATATCTTTTCCGTCGGCGGAGGGCTTCACTTTCGATTCCGAAGCAGGAACCTGTTTGATGCAAACAGCGATGTTCATCCTTCCTCCTTAAGAGATCTCTTCAACTTTTCCTTCGCGGTAGGGGTCCTGAAATCCCTCCGGGAAGGCCCCGGCGGCGAGGGTGGCCATCTGCGGCTGCCGCGCGGGCCAGGTATATTCTTCAAAGAGTTTTCCGTCGTATCGAGATTGTGTCGCCGTGAGCCGCCGCTCTGTCGGATCGAGGCTTAACGCGGTGCATCCGGTGACCAGACCGGTTCGAAAATGCTGGGCGGCGCGGGCCGCCAGCGCGGTCGATTGCGTCGTGTCGGAAAAGAGGACGATCTCAGGACGCTTTGTCCGAATCAATTGAATGACCCTGTTTGTCTCATAAGAGAATCGGTCGAGCAGAGAGGTCGCCGAAGAAGGGGCGGTCCGAAAGACAAGATCGGCTCCGTAGGAGATGAGCTCCTTTCCTTCATCCGAGGGAGCGGATTGAGGGGATACCATCAGCCAGACTCCGAGTTGGTCCGCCAGCTCCCGTCCCTTTCCCAGAAGCGCTTTCGAGGATTGGGAGAGCGAGCCGGATTCAGCTTCCAGAATAATCAAGAGATGTGTCCAGGTTTCATCGATGCGGATGTCGGTCATTAGTATAACACCTTCTTGAGGGGCGTCAATTTTTCGGCATCAATTTGATTAAAGCAAGTTGCTTTCGGGCGTGAATGATCGCACGCGCTCCACTCCGGCGGCGGCCGATCCAATTTTATCCGGCGTCAAATCAAGATCTCCGGCGGTCCATCGGGTGATCTCTTTCTTGGCGGCCTTCATGATTTTCATCGCATTGGCGATCCGGGGCGTATTGCTGCCGGAAACAACGGAGGCGAGCAGCGGGAGAGAACCGTCGACCGTGACAGAGCCGCGGTCCGTTCCGGCAAGCAGTTTCAGTCCGGCTGGGTCGAACGAAATTCCGGCGACGGAGTAAACGGAAGGGATTTGCATCTCTTCCGCGACACGGTGTCCGATCGGCCCCTCGCCGGATAAAATCAGATCGGCTTTCAATTTAGAAGCCGCTCTGCCGAGCGCGATCGCCGCGGCGGTTCCGTCCCCTCCCAAAAAGGCGGGATCGGAAAGGACCACTGCGCGATCGGCCTCCAGGGCGAGTGTTTCCTTGAGAATCCCCTCGGATTCGGAGGGACCGAGCATCAGCGTGATCACTTCCACCTTCCCCGCGTTTGCATTCGATTGGGCTGCTTTTTCTTTGATTTGAAGCGCAAACTCCAGGGCGTTTCGGTCCGCCGGGTTCATGATCCGGGGCCCTTTTTCGATAAGGATCGCTTGGCTCTTGCTGACATTCGCCTTGGAGAGGTCGGGAATCGGCTGAATCAGGACGACGACTTGGATTAGAATCCTCCCTTTTTCAATACATCTTCCGCGATCACCAATCGCTGAATCTCATTGGTTCCCTCGAAGATTCGATTGATCCGGGAGTCGCGATAGAATCGCTCCACCGGATGCTCGCCCATGAATCCGTTGCCGCCATGGATTTGGACCGCTTTGTCGACAATTCGATCGAGCGCCTCGGTGCAGAACATCTTGCAGATCGCCCCTTCTCGCGGGATCTTTTTCCCCTGATCGTACATCCACGCGGTTCGATAAACGACCGATTCCATCAGGTAGACCTCTGCGGTCATTTCGGCAATCATGAATTGAATCGCCTGGAAGTGGGCGATCGGCTGGCCGAAGGCGACTCGCTTCTTGGCAAAGTCGGCCGACATCGAGATCACCTCCTTCGCCGCTCCGATGCAGCCGGCGGCGAGGGAGAGGCGCGATTCATCGAGTGTCTGCATCGCGATGATAAAGCCCTTCCCGATCTCGCCTAAGATATTTTCCTTCGGAACACGAACATCCTGGAAGACCAATTCGGCGGTCGCCGAGCCGCGAAGCCCCATCTTATCCTGAATGCGGTTCGCGGAGAATCCGGGGGTGCTTGTCTCGACGATAAAAGCGGTGATTCCGCCGCGGGCTTTCAGCGCCGGATCGGTGACGGCATAAACGACCACAATATCGGCGATATCCCCGTTGGTGATCCAGAGCTTTGTTCCGTTGAGGATGTAATGATCCCCGTCCCGTTTGGCGGAGAGCTGGATATTGGCCGCGTCGGAGCCGGCTCCCGGCTCGGTGAGGGCGTAGGCCCCCATCTTTTGTCCCTGCGCCAAAGGCATGAGATATTTTTGTTTTTGCTCTTCGGTCCCTCCCAGGAGGATCGATGTTCCGGCCAACCCGATATGTGCCCCGAATGTCACGCAAGTGGAGGCGCATCCGCGGGAGAGCTCTTCGAGGAGGACGCAATACCCCATCTCGCCGAATCCGGCGCCGCCGTATTGCTCCGGAAAGGGAATTCCGCAAAGCCCCAGCTCGGCCCCTTTTTTGAAGATTTCCTTCACGAGATCGACATTGTGCTCCTTGTCGATCCGTTGGGCGACCGGCTTTACCTCGTTGTCGGTGAATTTCCGGACCATGTCACGGAGCATTGTCTGTTCTTCGGTAAAGTTGAAATCCATTTTGACTCCTAAGTGACGTGAGGCGTTAGGCGTGAGGCGTAAGGGGGGTAAAGAATTAAAATCTTTTGACCTTACCCCTCACGCCTCACGTTCCCTTCTTTTTCGCCTCACGTGTTTATTTATCCTGAAATTTCGGCTGCCGTTTTTCCAGGAAGGCGGATACCCCTTCCTTCATGTCGCTGGTCTCGCAGATCTGGCCGAAGAGCTTGGCCTCCAGCGCGAGTCCCTGCGAGAGCGGTTGCTGGGTTGTCTCTTGGATTGCGTTGATTGCGGCCGAAATCGTTTTTCCTCCCTTTGAGGCGATCTTCTTGGCGAGACCGACCGACTGCTTTAACACCTCCCCTTCCGGAACGACTTTGTTGACCAGGCCGAGCGCTTTCGCTTCTTGGGCGTTGACCATGTCGCCGGTGAGGATCATCTCCATCGCTTTCGCTTTCCCGACCAGACGCGGCAGACGCTGGGTTCCCCCGAATCCGGGGATGATCCCCAAATTGATCTCCGGCTGTCCCATCCGGGCGCGGTCTCCCGCGATCCGCATGTGGCACGACATCGCGAGCTCCATTCCCCCTCCCAAGCAAAAGCCGGTGATCGCCGCAATCACCGGCTTTCTCATCTGCTCGATCTTGTTGAAGACGGCCTGTCCCATCAGAGCGAGCTCCTCCCCTTTTTTGGAAGAGGAAATCGAACCGATCTCTTTGATGTCGGCGCCGGCGACGAAGAGGGTTCCCGAACCGGTCAGGACGAGAACCTTTGCCTCGCTGTTGCCTGCGAGCTCATCGATGACCTTGTCCAATTCCGTCATCAAAGGAGTTGTCAGAACATTCGCCGGGGGATTGCTGATCGTCACCGTCGCAACGCGATCTTCCACAGTGTAGTTGACGAATTGGTTCGCCAAAGTTTCCTCCTTCTATTTTATGTGAGGGCCCGTGCGGTGGAGAGGCGTGAGTTCGGCGCCACTCCATCCTCCGATGCCCCCACGCCCCGGCGGGTCACCGGCAAAGCCGGATGCCCAGCCGTTTAGATTCCGAGGGCCTTATCAGTGCCCCACCGACGTTCGCTTTCGCTCAATAGGTGAAGAATCCCTTTCCTGCCTTCACTCCCAAGTAACCGCCCATTACCATCCGCTTCAACATCGGCGCCGGCCAGAAGCGCGGCCCGAGCTCTTTCGCGAGGGTTTGTAATTCGGAGAGAACCACGTCGACGCCGACTTGATCGGCATAGTGCAGCGGCCCCCCTTTGTCTTGCGGAAAGCCGGTGCCGGCCATCATCGCGATGTCGATGTCGCCCGCCGTCGCGACCCCCTCTTGAAGGGAGATCACCGCTTCGTTGATCATCGGCATCATCAACCGGTTGACTGAAAAGCGGCTCCCCTTCTTCCCGGTCTGTTTTTGAATTCGGCCGATGATCGACTCGACGCTCTCCCCTTTCCCCTCCGCGTAATCGTAGAATCCGGCGCCGCTCTTGGTGCCGTAGCGGCCGGCCTGATAGAGCGCGGTCCAGAGTTCGGCCGGGTTCACGCGCGGCCCGTACGCATCAAAAAGAATATCGGCGACCTTCACCGCGACATCAATTCCGATCATGTCGGAGAGGATGAACGGTCCCATCGGCATGCCGAAACCGACAATCGCTTCGTCGATCTGTTTCGCCGGAGCGGCCCCTTCCTGAAGGGCCAATGCGGCCTCATTGAGGTAGGGCATTAGAAGGCGATTCACCAAAAATCCGGCGCACTCCTGAACCCGGATCGGGATCTTCCGAAGACTCTCGGTGAAGGCGACCACATCATCGACGGTATCCTGAGAGGTCCCCAGTCCGGGGATCACCTCCACCAGCTTCATCACCGGCGCCGGGTTGAAGAAGTGCATCCCGATCATCTTCTCCGGCTTCTTCGTCGCCGCTGCGATTGCGGAGATCGGAAGCGAAGAGGTGTTGCTGGCGAAGATGGTGCTTTCGGGGCAATTCTTCTCCAATTCCTGGAAGAGTTTTCGTTTTACGTCGAGATCTTCATAGATCGCCTCGATCACGATGTCGACATCGGAGAAGCCGGAATAATCGGTGGCGCCGGTGACCAACATCATTTTCTGTTCCATCTCGGAGGCGGTCATCTTCCCCTTGTCGACCCGGCTTTGGTAGATCTTCCGGATGGTCTCAAGCCCCTTATCGACGGCCGCTTGATTAACATCTTTCAAAATCACGGGAAGCCCGGAATAGGTGATTACCTGCGCGATTCCCGCTCCCATCACCCCTGAACCGACCACTGCCGCCTTGTAGATGTACATCGTTCGCTCCGCCCCCTGTTTTTATTTTCTCTCCAGCACCATCGCCGAACCGATCCCACCGCCGACGCAAAGGGAAGCGACGCCGAGGGAGAGGTTTCGGCGCTTCATCTCTTTCAAAAGAGTAATGATCAATCGCGTTCCGCTCATCCCAACCGGATGGCCGAGCGCGATCGCCCCGCCGTTGACATTGGTGATCTCCCGCTTCAGTCCAAGGGCCCGCTCGACCGCCAAGTATTGCACGGCGAAAGCCTCGTTCACCTCGACGAGCTGAATGTCCGAGAGGGAGAGATTCGCCTTCTTGAGCGCTTTCGGAATCGCCAGCGCCGGACCGATCCCCATCCGTTGAGGCTCTACGCCGACCGACGCATACGATCGAACATAGCCGAGCGGTTCCAGTTTGAGCTCCTGCGCTTTCTCCTTCGACATGAGCAAGAGGGCCGCGGCGCCGTCGCTGATCGGGCAGGCATTGCCCGGCGTCACGCTCCCTCCCTCTTTGAAGATCGTCGGGTACAGGGAGAGCATCTGCTCATTCAGCGCGACGTTGATCCCTTCATCTTGGGAGAAAAGCTCAGGGGTGACCTCTTTGCCCGCCATCTTTTTCGGAATGGAGACCGGGACGATCTCTTCCTTGAATCTTCCCTCCCGTGTTGCGCGGAACGCTTTCTTATGACTCTCGACGGCATACTTGTCCTGCTCCTGGCGGGAGATCTTGAACTCCTCGGCCAGATTCTCCGCCGTATAGCCCATGATCTGACCGCAGAAGCCGTCGGTCAATCCTTCCCAGATCGAGTCAATCATGACCGAATGCTTCAGCCGGTGGCCGAAGCGCATGTCGCGCGAGACGAACGGCGCCAGGCTCATGTTCTCGACCCCGCCGGCGATCTGGACATCGGCGTCGCCGGAGAGAATGTTCTGACAGGCATTGACGACCGCCTGTAGACCCGAGGCGCAATTCCGGGCAACGGTGTAAGCCGGCGTCGTGATCGGCACGCCGGCCATGAGACCGATCACCCGCGCCAAATTGGTTGCGTCGCTGTATTGGCCGACGCAGCCGAAGATCACCTCTTCAATCCGGGCCGGATCGACTTGCGTTCGCTTCAGAACTTCACGAACGACGAGCTCGCCCATTTTTTGGTTTGTGATGTCTTTGAGCGCGCCGCCGAGATTTCCGATCGGGGTGCGAACTCCATCGATAATTGCGATTTCTTTCATTTCGACTCCTTCAGTTTCTTCATTTCCTCTTCAATTAAAACCCGCCGGAGGACCTTACCGATAATTGTTTTTGGAAGCTCTTTTCTAAATTCGATTTCTTGTGGAACCTTGAACTTGGAGAGCTCCGTCCGGCAAAAAGTCAGAATCTCTTCAGAGGTGGCGCTTTCCCCCTCTTTTAAAATGAGATAGGCTTTGATTTTTTCTCCGGAGAAGGAGTCGGGAAGTCCGACGACGACCGCATCCTTCACCTTTGGATGGCGGAAGAGCGCTTCCTCGACTTCACGCGGATAGACATTTTCTCCCCGTGTCTTAATCATATCCTTCTTTCGGTCGACGATAAAGAAGTAACCTTCGTCATCCATCTTGGCCATGTCGCCGGTGTGCAGCCATCCATTTCTCAAGACCGCCGCCGTCTCCTGCGGCTTCTGCCAGTAGCCTTGCATGACTTGGGGGCCTTGGACGACCAACTCTCCAACCTCTTCGATCGAGAGGGTTCGAGTGCCGGTTTCGATATCGACGATTTTGACCTCGGTATCGGGGAACGGAAGGCCGATGCTTCCCGGTTTCCGTTTGCCATGAATCGGATTCGCATGGGTGACCGGAGAGGCCTCCGACAGGCCGTATCCCTCGACCAGCTTTCCCCCGGTCAGCGCTTCGAACTGTCGCTGAACCTCCACATGCAGCGGTCCCGCCCCGGAGATGCAGACCTTGATTGTCGAGAGATCATACTTCTTCACGTCGGGGAAGTTATTGATGGCGACATACATCGCCTGCACCCCCATGAAGATCGTCGATTTCGTCTTCTGGATTGTGTGAAGCACATCTTTCGTGACAAACCGGGGGAGAAGAACCAGCGTCGTCCCGAGATAGATCGACAGGTTCATACAGGCCGACATGCCGTAGACGTGAAAGAAAGGGACCACGGCGAGAAAGACCTCATTCCCCTCCCGAAGGGAGGGCATCCAATAACGGCACTGAAGGGCGTTTGCGACCATATTCTTGTGCGTCAGCATCACCCCCTTGGGGACGCCGGTTGTTCCACCGGTGTACTGTAGGAGCGCGAGATCGGTCGGGG
>SCUR01000462.1 GCA_004297235.1 Candidatus Manganitrophaceae bacterium
CCCCATCATTATGAATTTGGAAAAAGGAGTCAAGTGGTTTTTCAGATGCGGGAGGAACATTCATGTCCCGACTCATTTAACAGAAAAGAAAAATAAAATGCCCATTCCTCTCAAAGGTTCTAAAGAATTGAGGAAAGGCCGGTTCTCTCAGGCCGGAGGTGATTACTTCGTGATCGCCTCCACTTTTCAGAAAGAGAAAATTTTTGGTGTTCCCCGCACACGCGGGAATGAACCGGCACAGTCGCATGAGGTAATAATTCTAAGAACTCAAATCTTCCACCTTATTGAATTCGACATCTCCCGGGACCTCTCTGCTCTAATCTCGCATCTCGCATCTCGACTCCCCACTCCACCCTTGCCTTTCCCCCCAACTTTGGGTATCGTTAAGAACGTGATGCAGCCGCAGATGAAGCTCGGCGATTTCCTCATCGCCTATCTCAAAAAAATCGGGGTCGATCACCTCTTCGGCATCCCGGGAGACCTCGTCATCAAGCTCTTCCTTCAGTTCGGGAAGCCGCGGGGATTGAAGGTCATTACCTTCTCCCATGAGCCGGGGGTCGGCTTCGCCGCCGACGGCTACGCGCGCAGCACCGGGAAACTCGGCGTCGTCTGCGTCACCTACGGCGCCGGCGGGTTCAACATGGTCAACCCGGTCGCCGGCTCCTTCTCCGAGAAGGTGCCGATCCTGGTGATCTCCGGCGGGCCGGGCGAAGAAGAGCGAAAGCTCGGCGTCCTCATCCATCATCAAGCCAAAGAGATCGAATCCCAACTCCACATTTATAAAGAGCTGACCTGCGCCGCAAAAATCATCGACGATCCCAACCGGGCCGCCGAAGAGATCGACGAGGTGATCCGGACGATCCTGCGGGAAAGACGGCCCGGTTATCTCGAAATCCATCGCGACAAGGTCGACATGATGATCCCCGTTCCGAAGCGAATCCTGGAGTGGGATGGACGGTTCACCGACCTTCCTTCCGACAAGCGAAAGTTGATCGAAGCGGCGCGCGACGCGGCCGGCCGCCTTCAGCGGGCGAAGCGGCCGGTGATCATCGTCGGCATCGAAGTCCGCCGCTTCGGGCTAACCAAGGAGATGGTTCGCCTGGCCGAGGCGATCGGGGCGCCGGTCTTGACCAATGTGTTGGCGAAGGGATCTTTTCCGATGGACCACCCGCTGGCGATGGGGGTCTACATCGGCCGGCTGAGCCACCCCGCCGTCCACAAGCGGGTCGCGCAGGCCGATCTGGTCTTGAGCCTCGGGACGCTGCTCACCGACATGGACCTCGGCATTCAGCCGCCGGAGATTCCCCGCGAGAAGTCGATCTGGGCGGTGGAGAGCCGGGTCCACATCAGCTTTCATACCTACACCGACGTCCGAATCAACGACTTTATCAAGGCGCTTCTCAAGCTCCCCCTCCCTCGCCACAAAGAGAAGGTGACCTACTACGACAATCTGCCGAAGCGGAGAGCGAAGGGTCCCTCAAACCGGCCGATCGAGATGGCGGAGGTGCTGCACGAGGTGAACGACTTCCTCAAAGAGCGAAAAGGGTTCATGGCGATCACCGAATCGGGCGATTCGCTTTTCGCCGGGATCGATCTCAAGGTCGGCAGCAGCGTCTATCTGGCGCAGGGGTATTATGCTTCGATGGGATTTGCCATTCCCGGCGGCCTGGGGGCGCAGATCGGGACGGGGCTTCGCCCCCTGATTCTCTGCGGCGACGGGGCTTTTCAAATGACGGGGCACGAGATATCGCAGGCCCCCCGCCATCATCTCAACCCGATCGTGTTGCTTCTCAACAACAAGGGATGGGGGATCTTCCGGCCGATCGCCGAGCGGGAGACGCTGCTCGCCATCCCCGACTGGCCCTATGCCGAGCTGGCGCGGCTTTGGGGCGGGGCCGGATTCAAAGCCGGGACCGTTCCGGAGTTGCGGGAGGCGCTCCTAAAGGCGGAGAAGCTGACCTCGTTCGTGATCATCGAGGTCGCCATCCGGCCGAACGACCTCTCCCCGATGGCCCGCAAGTACATCGGCGCCGCCGCCAAGAAGGCGCGGCTCTCCTGAAATTAAATGCAGAACATTGGACTGGGGCGTTGCCCCAAACCCCACCGCGGAGACTAGAGTCGTGGGGTTTCACCCCACCCCCCACCGCGGGGGTTGCTTGCCCAACCCCCTTCGGCTTCCCAAGGGACACCAGGGGGCTGCGCCCCCTTGGACCCCCTCACGGTCGAACTCGGCGCATCCGCGCAACTACAGCGCGGCTACCCCTCAAACACGCTCCGACCTGATACGGAGGCTTCGCATTTGACAGAAGTAACGCAGGGATGCTTGGTGGTCAGGGAAGCCTCCGTCTAAGCGCGCACGCTCTTTGCTCTTTCTTTTTTCTTTTTCTTTTTTGTTTTGCTCTTTACAAATAGAGGACTCTGTGGGCTGCTGTGCCCGCAGCGCAAGGGACCCACTGGGGGATGGGTGGAGCGAGGACACAGCAGCCCACTACAAATCGAGACGTTTTATCGACCAAACAAGGTCAC
>SCUR01000463.1 GCA_004297235.1 Candidatus Manganitrophaceae bacterium
CCGGATTTCGTCCGACTTCTTCCAATCCTTCTTCCGGCGCGCTTCTTCCCGTTCGCGGATAAGCGACTGAATCGTCGCTTCATCGAAAGCGGCTTCCGTCGAAAGGCCCTTCTCCCAAGGCTGGTGGCTCCACTGCGAGGGAGGAATTCGAAAGAGGCCGAGAATACCGCCGAGGCCCCTTAAGAGCGCCTGTGCCGCCCGCAGCGACGGCGCGCCCGATGTGGACATCCGGGTATTGATCTCGGCGCGGAACTCCTGCAGCACCCCCATCGCACGGGCCGTGTTGAAATCGTCCTCCATCGCCGCTTCGAACGCTTCTCGAAACCGGTCCCACTCGGAGCCGGCCGGAACGTTCTCCCGTGAAGGGAGCGCCTCCCCGACCGTCGGTCCCAGCTCCTCCAGCTTATGCAGGAGCTCATAAAAATGGTCGAGACCGCTCTTGGCCGTCTTCAAGCTCTGATCGGAAAAATCGACCGGCGAGCGATAATGGGTCGAGAGGAGATAGAATCGGATCACCTCCGCGATAATCCCCTCGGGGAATCGGGGCGACTTCTCGAAGATCTCCTTGATGGTGAAAAAATTGCCGAGCGACTTCGACATCTTTTCCTGATCGACGGTGACGAAGCCGTGATGGATCCAGGTGTGGACGAATTCTTTTCCGGTCGCCGCCTCCGACTGAGCCATCTCGTTTTCATGATGCGGGAAGATCAGGTCCTTGCCGCCGCCGTGCAGATCGAGGGTCTCGCCGAGAAGCTTCATCGCCATCGCCGAGCACTCGATATGCCACCCCGGCCTCCCCATTCCCCAGGGGCTCTTCCAGGCGGGCTCCCCCGGCTTCGACGATTTCCAAAGGGCGAAGTCGAGCGGGCTTTTCTTCCGCTCATCGACCTCTACCCGCGCGCCTGCGATCATCTCGTCGAGCTTCTGCTTGGAGAGCTTCCCGTATGAGGGAAATTTCGCCACCTCGTAGTAAACATCCCCCTCCACCGGATAAGCGATCCCCTTCGAGATCAACGTTTCGATCAGCCCGATCATTTCGGGAATGTACTCGGTCGCCTTCGGGGCCGCCGTCGGGGGGTGCACCCCCAGCCGGGCCATGTCTTCTTGATAAGAGCCGATGTACTTCTCGGCGATCTCCTTCCAATCTTTTCCCTCCTGCTGCGCACGGCGGATGATTTTGTCGTCGACATCGGTGAAGTTTTTCACGTAACGGACGGAGAACCCCTTGTACTCGAGATAATTTCGAATCACATCGAAGACGACCGCCGATCGGGCATGGCCGAGGTGGCAATGATCATAGACGGTCACGCCGCAGACATAGAGACGGACCTCCTTATCCTGGCTCGGAGACCACGGTTCTTTTTCGCCCGAAAGAGTATTGCTGATTTTGAGCATCGTTTTTTCCTGCCGAACGGCCTAGTATGATTTCAGGCGGGTGGCGGTGTCAAGAGCTAAGAGCGCCGGACGGAATCCTGTTTCGTTGCGCAATTGCGGCAGAAAGAAAGTTCGGCTCGTCGCCTTAAGGCCGGTCTCGAAGCGTACCCTTGAGAGAACCGTTTCCTTCGGACTCTTCCTCTTTATTCCAGCCCGATGCCCCCAAAAACGGAACGAAAACACAGGGAGTAATCGATGAAGTCACGGTCCCCTTCTCTTCCTTGACGATCTTCTTCAGCGTCTGCGAGGCCCGCTCCCCGATGGGAATGACCATCCTCCCGCCGACTTTGAGCTGATCGATCAAGACGGATGGAACCTGGGGCGCCCCCGCGGCCACCAAAATGGCGTCGAACGGAGCCTCATCTTTCCATCCGAACGAGCCGTCGGCCTGGCGGATGACGGCGTTCCGGTAGCCGAGTTCCCCGATGATCTTCCACGCCCGTGAAACCAAAAGCTGAATCCGCTCGATTGAGCAAACCCGCGCCGCCAATTCGGCCAGCACCGCTGTTTGATAGCCCGATCCGGTCCCGATCTCCAAGACCTTCTCGTTCCCCTTCAGCGCCAGCGCCTCCGACATCAAGGCCACCATGTAGGGCTGGGAGATCGTCTGCTTCTCCCCGATCGGAAGGGCATGATCGCCATAGGCCCGCTCGCGAAACGCCTCCTCGACGAAGAGATGCCGGGGGACCTTCCGCATCGCCGCCAAGACCCGCTCGTCCTTGATTCCCTTGGCGATCAGCTGCTCTTCGACCATGCGGCGTCGCGCGGTTTCAAAATGATTCATGACTGTTCCGTCCTATGGAGCAAGCCCGGCTCTCCGTTCGCCTCACCTTCATCCCCCGGAGAAAAATCGATCCGGCCGCCCGCTCTAATCGATCCGGGTCTCCAGCCGCTCTTTCCAGGAGCGGAGCCGCTCGACCGTTTCGTGATGAGTGAGATCGAGGTGAAGCGGGGTCACCGAGATCTCTCCGCGCTCGACCGCCTCGTGATCGGAGTTTTTCCGCTGCTCCCACTTCATTCCTGCGAGGCCGATCCAGAAATATTTTCTGCCGCGCGGATCGGTCTTTTCAATAATGGTGCTGTCGTCAAAAACCCGCTTGCCGAGTGTGGTGATCCGGACCCCTTTGGTCTCATTGGGAAGGAGATTTGGAACATTCACATTGAGGAAAACTTCCCGAGAGAGCCCCTCCTCGAGAACCAGACGGGCCAACCCGACGGCAAACCGCGCGCCGGTTTCGAAATGAAAGGAGCCGTCCCCCAACTGAGAAAAGGCAATCGAAGGAATTCCCAAGAGGGTCCCTTCCATCGCCGCCGAGACCGTCCCGGAGTAGGTCACGTCATCCCCCAGGTTTCCCCCCTTGTTGATCCCCGAGACGATGAGGTCGGGACGGGACTCTTTCAGCAGATAAAGAACGCCGAGATTGACGCAATCGGTCGGTGTTCCGTTGACGCTGAACACGCCCGGCCGGATCTCATCGGCGCGAAGCGGTTTATGAAGGGTGAGCGCATGACCCGCGGCATTGCGTTCGCGATCGGGGGCGATCACCACCACCTTTCCGACTTCTTTGAGCGCTTCCGCCAGCTGGTGCAAACCCGGCGAGTGAACGCCGTCATCGTTCGTCGCCAGAATGACTTTTTCTTTCTTGCTCAATCTAAAACCTTCCAACAACCAGGAGAGACAGGCAGGGGCGACGCGTGCGTCGCCCCTGCACAAACAAAAAAAGCTGCCGAGCAGCTTTCAGATCTTCTCTCAATGACCCTGGCCTTGTCGGTGAGCGGTCTGACCTCTCTTCCGAAAGATGGACCGCTCACCTACGAAATGGTCGGGGCGACTGGATTTGAACCAGCGACCACTCGCACCCCAAACGAGTGCGCTACCAGACTGCGCTACGCCCCGCCTAACTTAAAATATGTAAAACTTCTTCCAGCTCCCTTCGAACCCGAATCAGGGTCTCCTCCCGACGGGGCGCTTGCATCGCTTGACCGGACCGTACTTGGGAGCCGCCCAGCTTTTTCTTCGCCCCCGCGATGGTCATCCCCTCTTCGTAGAGAAGCTTCTTGATCTGAAGGACCAGATCGATCTCCCTCTTTGTATAAACGCGCTGATTGCCTCTGCTCTTCTTCGGATGAAGGGCCGGAAATTCAGATTCCCAAAAGCGAAGGACATACGCTTCCAGCCCGGTGATCTGACTCACTTCCCCAATCTTATAAAAGAGTTTTTCCTGCATCCTCTCCTATGCCTACTGGTTGACGAATTTTTTAAAGACCTGGCTCGGTCTGAATGTCACCACGCGGCGGGGGGTAATGCCGATCTCCTCGCCTGTTTTTGGATTTCGACCCTTGCGAGCCCGTTTTTGTCGGACGACGAAATTTCCAAAACCGGCAATCTTGACGATCTCCCCCTTTTTAAGAACCTCTTTGATTGAATTCAGTATGACTTCAAGAATATCGGCCGATTCCTTTTTTGAAATACCTAGCTTCTCAAAAACTTCATTGGCGATGTCGGCTTTTCTCATCGTAACCCCTTTCTTTGATCCCCTTTCGGCTGGATGAATTCTTGAAGACCGTCTCCCTCTAGAAGAGCTCGTAAATTGGCCATAAAATACAATAGGTTGGCCATAATGTCAAGTGTTTTATTTTAGGGAGGAAAATGAGATTAAGGCAGAAGCAGGCGGCCTTGGCTGACCTTTCCTTTCTCGACCCACTCGTCCACGACCGTTTTTGCCATGTTGATTGGGATCGCGAAACCGATCCCCTGCCCGGTGGCGACGATGGCGGTATTGATGCCGATCACCTCTCCCTTGGCATTGAGGAGCGGGCCGCCGCTGTTTCCGAAGTTGATCGAAGCGTCGGTCTGGATAAAATTATCCTGGTCGGTGAGGCCGAGGTCGGTTCTTCCGGTCGCGCTGATGACGCCGACGGTGACGGTCCGGTCGAGGCCGAAAGGATTCCCGATGGCGATGGCCCACTCCCCGACCTGAAGGCGGCCGGAGTCTCCCATGTCGGCCACCGGCAGATCGGGTTGAGTCGGGATCTTGATGATCGCCAGATCGGTCTTGGGATCTTTGCCGACAATCGTTCCGATAAATTCCCTCCGATCCGACAGCTTGATCGTGATCTTATCGGCTTCGGCAATGACGTGATGGTTGGTGAGGATGTATCCCTCGCTGCTGATGATGAATCCGGAGCCGAGGCTCCGCTGTCGGAATTCACGGCGCGGGGTGTTCTTGAAGAGATCTCCCAGGAAATCTTGAAAAAGCCCCTTCTCTTGGGAGTTGTCGGGGTGGCGGACAAAGTGCACGGTGCTGATATTCACCACCGCCGGGGTCACCTTCTTGGCCACCCGGATAAACGCCTTCTCGGTGATGAGGAGTTCCCGCGCCGGGACCTCTCCGATCGGCTCGATCTCTTCAAACGGACCTTCCGGAGCGGAGGTCACCACAGGGGCGGAAGTCGATTTCCCCTTACAGAAAGAAAGGGGAAGAATCAGCAGGAGAAAGATGAGAAACCGGGCCCGCCTATTCTTCGCGATCTGCATCGAACGTTTTTCTCATAATGTAAATTATAGGCTGAGCCGCTTGCAAGATTCAATTGCTTAACAATTTATATTCGATACTATCCACCAACGCCTGCCAGCTCGCTTCAATAATATTCTCGGACACCCCGACCGTTCCCCAGTTCTTCTCGCCGTCGCCCGATTCGATCAAGACGCGGACCTTCGACCCGGTCCCGTCGCTGGCCGTGAGGACACGGACCTTATAATCGAGGAGTTTGACCTGGGAAAGGGACGGATAAAATTTTTCGAGCGCCTTTCGAAGGGCATGATCGAGGG
>SCUR01000464.1 GCA_004297235.1 Candidatus Manganitrophaceae bacterium
AGAAGGGGGTCGGCCAAATCTTCCACCATCGATTTATCCATTTTGGTTTCTTCTCCTGAGACCAGGAGATTTACTTCCTTGTTTAAATCTCTCGAAAGTCTTCGCACCGTTCGGACAAGGCGATCAAAAATCTGCCCGATCGGAATCATTCGAATCTCAACCAGTCTCTCTTGAAATTCGCTGATCCTCTTATCGAGCATCCTGGAGGCTTTTAACAGTTCAAGAGAAATCCCGGAAAAACCGGCTTGTTCCAAAAGTTCTTTGCTGATTTGGCTTACCACCGCCTTGCTGAGCACGAGCTCTCCGACCATGTTCAACAGGACGTCCAATTTTTGGATATCGACCCGGACCGTCTGGGTCATGCTTCGGAGGGATGCGCCCTCCTGTGTCGCGGGCGTCGCGGGAGAGGACGCGGTCCCGTCGGAAAGCGTCGCCGGCGGCGCTTCATCGCGCGCCGTCGCCGCCGGACCCTCCCCTTTTTTTCCTTTTCTTGGAATTTCCCGGATGGTCACCTGATCGGAAGCGATGTCGGGACCCAAGGGGGGACTGTTCGGAGGAAGGCCGACAATCAGATTAAACTCCATCCCTCCTTCCTGAGAAGGGCTGATGCTGGGAAGCGTCGTGATGACCTCTCCCGCTCTCTGAATTTTGGCGTTCAGCGCGGAGAGATCGGTGTCAAATGTCTCCAGTTTGAACTGCGCTTTTACCTCGAGAAGGGTTGCATTGGATTTGATGTTTTCAAAAAGGCGATGGCTTTCATATTCCGTCAAGACATTCAGGATCGAGGGATCCAAATCGATCTCGCCCAACTGGTTTGATCCGTCCCCTTGGGGCTTTCCGCTCAGGACAGCCTGGATTCGCTCCTCCATCGAAGAGGTATCCGGCTCTCCTTTCCCTTGGGCGGCCGACTCGATCATCCTCTGGAGCACATCGACCCCATCCACCAGAACGCGGAAGACCTCCGGAGAAAAGGTCAGTTTCCCCATCCGAAGCTTGTCGAGCATATCCTCCAGGTGATGGCTGAGTTGGGAAACATGACTCAGCCCGACCATCCCCGACATCCCCTTCAGCGTATGCGCGGCACGGAAGATTGCATTGATGATATCGGGGCGGACCTGAGTCCGATCCGGCAGGGAATCAATGATCTGGAGATTTTGATGAAGAACCTCAATCAGTTCTTCTGCCTCTGGAACAAAATCGTTTAAGGCCGGATCCTTTCCCTTTGCACCCATGCCTCTTCCTATTTTAGGTTCAAAAGCTCTTTGACCGTCTTCTTGACCTGTTCCGGGTCGAATGGCTTGGTGATGTACTTCTGGGCCCCCAGCGCCAACCCCTTCTGAATATCGGTTTGGCCCCGCTCCGTTGAAATGATCACAAGAGGAATCCGCTGGTAGGCTTGGTTGTTCTTGATGAAATGAACAATCTCGAGCCCGTTGATTTCAGGCATATTGATATCGGTCATAATCAAATCAAACGGCTGCATGGGGAGCGCTTTAAGCGCTTCAAATCCATTGCATGCCTCGACCGTTTCAATGCCATCGATCTCCTCCAGTGTCGAGACCAAGAGAGAGCGCATGGTTGCCGAATCATCCACCACTAGCACCTTCTTGATCACTTCTCCTCCGCCTCTCTATCGTGATCGATAATCTGATTTACACGGTTCCTTTTTGCCTGTTTTCCTGTAACTTTCGTTCAAGCTTCGCCTTGCCAAAAGCAAACCCGGCCACCCGCACAAAGGCTTCCAGACCTTCCGTCTCGGCGATGGGGGTCTGGTGAGGAAGATTGTCTCCATAAAGAAGGGCGATCACTTCCGAACCATTCAAGAGCGGGGTGAGGAAGACCTCCTTGGGCCACCCTCCTCCGATCTGATCCAAAAAGTAGCGATGCCATTTGTCCTGGCTGATACCCCCTTTATAACTGCTTCTCTTTGCGATGACCTCTCGAAAAAGAGACGCTTCGCTCAGGGGAATTTGAACCTCCCGTATCTTTTCATCGGCCGACTCTTCTTTTAACTGAAGCCCGAATTGGCCCAAGCCGAGGATATCATCACGCCGGACAAGAAAGATAATCGCGCGATTCATGACCTCACTCGCAAAACGGAGAACGAGGAGCGTAATCTCGCTCCCGCTCGCCGGTCCGGAAAGCTCCTCAATCATGGAGGTCAGCAAGGCCAAATCTTTCCGGTAGGTCGTTTTCTCCGGAGAATTTTCGGCGGCACCTTGGCTGTCCTCCAGAGAGGCGTTGAGGTTTGGAGATCCGATCGTATCTTCTGCAAGGGAGTTTGGCGCTTTTTTTACGCCGGAAGGCGCGTCGTTTCCGGACCCCGGCGGAAGCGTATTCTGCTCCATCTGGTTGCGTTCATACTCATCCTGACGCCGGCTGGCCTCCATCATCAAGAACTCGAGATTGAGCCCTTCTTCCAAGGTCAGATCGTTCGCAACCGGGTTCCCGAGCTCAAAATGAAAGGAGCCGCTTTCCCAGTTGAGAAAATCGCGCACGACTTCAACCAGATGACTTCGAAGCTCTTCCTCGAGCACCCCCTTCGAGATCGCCCCCGTCTTCTCCAGAATGGCCCCCACCGGGAGTTTCATTCCCCCGGCTTTCTGGAACTGCAACGCCTTCTCCAGCTCCTCCGTCGTGACCAATCCCTTCTTCACCAACGTGTAGCCGAGCCGGCTGACGCTGTCGGAACTTCCATAGATCAGCATTCCCCGATTAAAGACGAGCCGACCGGTTCCTTCTTTTCGGATAATGGTCAGCACACCGGATCGTTTGCTTAAGCTGATGATTTGAAAGATGTCGGCCAGGCCGAGATCTTCCAGGCGCCCTTCGAGGCTCATGGTCGGCTACCTATCCCTCCGGATCCAGTTCATACCGGTATGTTTCGATGACCGTATTGGCGAGGAGTTTCTCGCACATCTCCTTGATGCTCTTCTCCACCTGATCTTTCGGGCCCGGCGCCAGCACCAACTCCATGTACTTGCCGACCCGTGCTTCTTTAACACCGTTGAAGCCCAACACGGAGAGCGCATGCTCAATCGCTTTCCCCTGAGGGTCGAGAATGCCACTTTTCAGTGTTATATAAATTTTTGCTCGCATCGTTTTATCCCGTCTGAATAAGCTGCGTCTCCTCTGAACGGATGAGGCGGCTCAGGTTTCATTGAATACACGTTTATAAATTGTTTCGAGATGGGTGACGAATTGCCGAGGATCGAAGCAGGCCTCGACCTCTTTCGCACTCAGCCTTTTTGAGACTTCCGGACGCGCGAGGATCGCCTCCTTAAAAGATCCCCCCTTGTTGAACACCTCCATGGCGGCCGATTGAACGATCTCATACGCCCGCTCGCGCTCCATCCCCTTTTGGATCAACAGGAGCAAAACCTTCTGGGAAAAGATGGTCCCGCCGGTCCGCTCCATATTTTGCGTCATTCTCTCAGGGTATACAAAAAGGCCCGTCATGATTTTCGTGAAGCGCGCCAGCATAAAGTCGAGCAAGACGGTGCTGTCCGGAAGGATGATCCGCTCCACAGAGGAATGACTGATATCCCGCTCATGCCAGAGCGGCACGTTTTCCAAGGC
>SCUR01000465.1 GCA_004297235.1 Candidatus Manganitrophaceae bacterium
CTATCCCGGTCTACAGCAATTTGGCCGATCAAACCAAGACCTTCCCGGCGGGCGTGGTGGTCGCAGACTTTAATAAAGATCTCAATCCGGATCTTGCCGTTGCGGCCACGGTGAACGGGAACGGCAAAGCAATCATTTTATCGGGAGACGGGGCCGGAGGGTTCGGCGCACCGTCCGAGTTTTCCGCTGGAATCAGCCCGACGAGGATTGTGGCGGGGGATTTCGACCACGATGGAACCGGGAATCTCGATCTGGTGGTTACGAATCGGTTGACCAACAAGGTTTCGCTGCTCTTGGGGAATGGGGATGGCAGCTTTAATGCGCCGAGTCCCTTCAATGTCGGCGACGACCCGAACAGAACCTATGATCCGATCGCACTCGCTTCAGGTGATTTTAATAACGACAATTTCTTAGATTTGGCGGTCGCCGACAACGCCAGCAGCACGGTTTCAGTTCTTCTCAATAGCGCTTCCGGAGGGTTCGGGGCACCCACCTTGCTGATTGTCGGATTGCAGCCTTACTCCGTTGGACTCCAGGATTTCAGCGGAGATGGGAAGCCCGATTTGATTGTCCCGAACTTCCGAGACAACTCAGTCTCGGTTTACCTTGGAACGGGCAGCGATCTCTTTGGGCCGGCTTCACTCGGCCTCACCGGGAGGAATCCGGTCGCGTCCGCGACCGAAGATTTCAATGCCGATGGAAAACCCGATCTGGTTATCGTGAACCGGAGCGCGAACTCGCTCTCGCTTCTCATCGGGCAGTAATCTCTTGGGCGATCGGTTTAATGCAGGTCCGCCGGTTCAAATCACTCCCGTCCACCCAGGCTCCACTGAAGAGAATCGGTTGCTCACTCCATTCTTGTATTCCATGGAATATTGGTGATAGAATAGCAAACACCGCGTTACCGATGCGTCTCTTTCTCGATTTCGCCCTCTCCTCTTCCAACCTCTTCGGTCTCGGCATCCGGAACAATCCGGTGCGATCTCCTCACGGACGAGAAGATACCACGAAATGCATGGAAACTGATTTCACTCGGTTCGGGTGAGGCTTTCCCTGACCGCCGTGATCGGTTATACTTTTAGAAACCTAGATCCATGGCAAAGGGGAGCGGGTTTCCCTCTCCTCTTTGCTGTATCGTTAGGAGGTCAACATCTTTGTCTAAAAAAATTTTAGTCGTCGACGATAATCAAGACACGGTCCAGATTTTAACGGCCGTTCTGAAACGGGGAGGATATCTGGTCGTGGCGGCGAGGGACGGGGTGGAGGCGGTCCAAAAGGTCCAAGAAGAAAAACCGTCGCTGGTTCTCTCGGACATCATGATGCCGAAGCTCGACGGCTTCGGGGTGATGGAAGCGATGCGGGCCGATCCGGGGATGAACCAGATTCCGGTGCTCATTATCTCCGCCAAGGTCGATCCCACCTCCAAAGCACGCGGCCTGGAATTGGGGGCCAAAGATTATATCATCAAGCCGATCAACCCCGGCGAAGTTCTCCAAAAGGTCCGTCAGCACCTGCAAGACGCCGTCTAAGAGAATCGGTCGGCCGGTCTGAATCGCCCGACGCATCCCCTCCATTTTTTCGAAATCATTTCCATTTCCTCATCTTCCCGGCTTGATAAAAGTAAAAGAGCCTGATACACTCCCTTCATTCCTGATCGATTTGGGGAACCTTCCTTGCCGGAATCAAAGAAGATCCATATCATCGCCATCTGCGGAACGGGGATGGCCGCCCTGGCCGGGCTCCTCAAAAAGGCGGGGCACCGGGTCACCGGCTCCGATACGCAGATTTATCCTCCCATGAGCACCCTTCTCGAAAGTGCCGGAATCCCGTGCAAGATCGGGTACGATCCGGCCCACATCGAACCGAATACCGATTTAGTAATCGTCGGAAACGCCGTCAGCAAGACCAATCCGGAGGTGGTCGCCACCCTGGAGCGGCGGTTGCCTTATCTCTCGATGCCGGCGGCGCTCGGCGAGTTTTTCCTGAAGGGAAAACAATCATTGGTCGTGACCGGCACACACGGGAAGACGACCACCTCCTCCCTGTTGGCTTGGGTCCTCACCTCGGCGGGGCTCGACCCCGGGATGATGATCGGCGGCTGGGTGAAGAACTTCAACACCAATCACCGGCTGGGAAAAGGGGATTTCTTTGTGGTCGAGGGGGATGAATACGACACCGCCTTCTT
>SCUR01000046.1 GCA_004297235.1 Candidatus Manganitrophaceae bacterium
TCTGCTTGGTCGGCGGAGCGATGCGGCCGACCATGCCGAGATCGAGGAGAGCGATCCGCCGATCATCGGTCAAATAGATATTGCCCGGATGCGGGTCGGCATGGAAGAGGCCGTCGACGAGGATTTGCTTCAGATAGGCATGAAAGAGTTCATCGGCCAACTGGGCGCCGTCGACCTCCAGGCCGACCAGCGGGCCCAGCGCCGTGATTTTTTTCCCGGAGACATATTCCATCGTCAGCACCCGCGAGGTGGTATAGTCGTCGATCGGAAGCGGGACCTGAATCCGCTCGAACGCGCGCAGATGGTCCGCCAGCGCCGACAACTGGGTCGCCTCCTTCCGATAGTCGAGTTCGCGCAACAGCGTTTTCTTCATCTCCTCGAAGAGTTTTAGGAACGGATAGCGCCTTCCCGCTTCGGTGTGTTCATCGAGGAAGGCGGCGATCTCCTCCAGCACCTCCAGATCTTCCAAGATCCGGGCGCGGATCCCGGGTCGCTGAATTTTGACGACCACCGGACGGCCCTCCCGCAACGCGGCGAGATGGACCTGGCCGAGCGAGGCGGCCGCCAGCGGCTCGACATTAAATTGAGAAAAGCCTTTCGAGATCCGCACCCCCAGCTCTTCCTGGACGATCTTCTCCACCTCTTCATAGGGAAAGGGCTTCACATCCTCATGAAGACGGGAGAGGGCTTGAAGGTAGGGCATCGGCAGCAGATCGGCCCGGCTGGCGAGGAGCTGCCCCATCTTGATGAAGGTCGGTCCCATCCGCTCCAGATCGTCGGTGAGCCGCTCCGGATTGTTTCCGACGGCCGGCATTCGTTCCTCTTTTTCTAGGATCTCGTCAAACTCCGTATTTTTAAATAGTGCGCTGTTTCCATACCTGAAGAAAAGAAGCGCGATATCTTTGTACCTTTTAAGATGATGGGGTTTTAGTGAGAGCTTCATCGGGGACTCCTGGCTAAGTTGCGGCGACAAAACGGATGGACCGGTGTCGCTTCAGGCGGATTGGATCCTGATCTATTATAGACCGTTCCGGCGCCCGGTTGGAATGGTCGAGATTGGGCCGTGCCGATCCTCCTTTGGAGGCATTGCCTCGGGAGTGTGAAACGGGTTACGATCGTAGCGAAACGAACCTGATTACGGAGGAGAGCATGAGGACCCGAGTGCTGCTTGACCTGACGCACGTCTATGACGAGGAAGGGGGGGTGGAAGAGATCGGCGCGGATCCGAATATCTATTCGGATGATGCCTCCCCGACCGGGGACCCTCCCCCCTTTCCTACCTTTTTGCCGGGGTACGCCTTGGAAATTCCGGAGGGGATGAGGCAGGATGCCGTCTCGTTTGAGGGGGCGATCCGCGATGATGAGGCCGAGCCGGACGGAAATGCCCGGCTCACCGATCGAATTCCGGAGAACCGAGCGTTTTTGCGATTCCTTTTGGAGCGAGATGCGGAGATTTACGCCGATGGATTTGAGGTCGATTATCTCGAAACCGCAGAGACGCTCGAATTTCAGCCGAAGGGCGCGTGGACCGGATATAAATCGCGCAATCTCGCCTTTTTTCTGAATGAGGAGGACGCACGCGGCTATGAGGAGGCGCTCCGCCGCTACCAGGAGGCGGGACGAGAGAGGGCCGCGTAGAAAATCTTTCGACGGCTTTGATTTATTCCGGCCGGTTTTGTATTATTTCTGAAGGCGGGATAAATCATGTCGATGGACGAAGAAACCGATCTGGATGAACTCTTAGGCCGCACGCGCTGCGCGCGGTGCGGTCAAATCTTGCGCGGGGAGATCGAATGCCCCTTCTGCAGCTTTTTCCCCGAGCCGGTCCGGGCGCAGCGCACCCCCAAATGGGTCTATCTGACCGCCTGTTTTTTAACCTCCCCTCTTAGCATTCCCTTTTTATATGCCACCCGCCGGCTCACCCCCCGGGAGAAGGTGGTGGCCGGATCGGGCGCTTTCCTTTGGCCCTTTCTTTTCTGGCTGTTCTGATCCGCCCCGCCGTTTTGGTAAGGACCCGGACCCGTCCCTTAAATCCGCAGAGAAGGATGCTTCGGCCGGAACCGTCTTCGGACCGAACATAAACGCATCCACGATCCGAGGTGAACGAGACGCCCCAGCAGCCCGATAAGAAAAGTAAATGAGGGGAAAAAAAGTGGAGGATCCGACAGCGAGAGGTGGTATTGAACCTTCTCCAGGATCTCCCTGGGTGTAAAGGGCTTAATGATGTACTCTTTTGCCTCCAGGGCGATCGCGCGCGATTTCGATGCGGAATCGCCTCTTGCGGTGAGAAAGAAGATAATCGTCTTTCGCAACGCCGGATTGTCGCGAATTCTCTCGCACACTTGAAGCCCATCCATTTTCGGCATCATTAAATCGAGTAGAATTAAGGCGGGGCGTGTCTCCTCGGTCTTACGAAGCGCTTCTTCCCCATCTCTGGCAATGATCGTGGTATAACCCCCTTTTCTTAGAATGGCCGATAAGATTGTAACGGTATCTGGATTGTCATCCACAATAAGAATTTTTTCTCCTGCCATCGGATTTCTCCTTCTCCGGATGAACGTAACGGATCATGACGTGAGGGGATTATATGCACTCTCATGAAAGCGACGCAATTCACCAAAAAGGATTAATGCCGGAAGAGAGGACGAACCAACCCGGAGGGGAATAAAAGATCCGGCGCCGGGCAACGATCGCGGCAGGCGTCCTTGGGGGATCGACCATTCGAGTCGACCCCTGGGCTCGGATGGTCGGCGGGCTGGAAAAAGTCCCATTTTTCTTGCTCGCTATTTGATCGGCTTCGCCTTAGAATAGAGGGCTCAACCCCATCACTCCTTATTCCCCGCCAAACCGGCGGCAGTTCGCTTATTATTTATTTGGAGGCCGTGATGAAGAGCCGTCAAACCAAAACCCCTACAGAGCGGTCCCAGGCAAAGCTGAACGGAAAAAATAAACCGCCGAAACGACCGGCTCAAGACGAAACGAGCCATCTGCTCCAAGAGCTGCAGACCCATCAGATCGAATTGGAGATGCAGAACGAAAACCTTCGGGAAGCACAGTCGAAGCTGGAGGAGTCCCGCAACCGCTACTCTGATCTGTATGACTTCGCGCCGGTCGGCTACTTTACGTTCGACCGTAACGGCCTCATTCTGGAGGTCAATCTCGCCGGCGCCGAACAAATGGGGATGGAGCGGAACCAAATCATCGAAAAACCGTTCACCCTCTTTATCGCGAAAGAAGATCAAACGATATTTCGTTCCCACCTTGAGGCGGTCTTACAGGGAGGAGGCCGTCGCCGCTGCGAAATTAAAATCGAGGGGAAAGCGCCTTTCTACGCGCAGGTGGAAAGTCTGGTCGAAAAAGATTCAGGAGCCCTGCGCTGCCGAACGGCGGTGACCGATATCACTCCGCGAAAGAGGGCCGAGGGGGAAGTGAAGAAGCTAAATGAAATGCTGGAGAGCCGCATCCTGCAGCGAACCGTCGAGCTGAGAGCGGCCAATCAGGAACTTCAAAACGAGATCATCGAGCGCAAGAAGGCCGAGCAGGCCCTGGCGCGGCAGGCGAATCTTGATCCGCTGACCGGCCTCTACAATCGCCGCTATTTTGATCTTCGCGCCGATGAAGAGGTCGCGCGGGTTGATCGAACGGGGAATTGTCTCGCCATCCTTCTGTGCGATTTGGACCATTTTAAGGCGATCAACGATTCGCTGGGCCATCAGACCGGGGATCGGATCTTAAAAGCGGTGGCTCAGACGATTCAGGAATGCACCCGTGAGGTCGACCTCGTATTTCGCTGGGGAGGAGATGAAATCGCCGTGCTCCTGATCGACACCTCCCGAGAGGGGGTTCTGCTCACCGCGGAGCGGATTCGAAAAGAGGTAAAAAAAGTGGGTGAGGAGGCGCAGCTTCCGCTCGACATCAGCATCGGGGTCGCTTTCTACCCCGAGCACGGCGTCACGATGGACGGGTTGATCAGCTTGGCGGATCGATCGCTGTATATCGCCAAAAAAGGGAGAGAAAAGATTCATATTGGCGATGAAGAATATCTTCTCGACGAGCGGAGCATCAATGTCGTCTTCCAGCCGGTGGTCGATCTTCGCTCCGGCCAGTCGATCGGGTATGAAGCGCTGACGCGGGATCCTCAGAAAAAACTGACCGTGCCGGAGTTTTTTGAGCGCTATCAGTCGATCGGAAAACTCAACGAGTTGAAGCAGCGCTGCTTTCACTCTCAGCTCGGGCAGGCGCAAAAGCTCGGTCTGAAAGGGCGGCTCTTTCTCAACGTCGATTTCCATCTTCTCGATCAGATCGACTCTATTTCGAAACCGGAGGGAATCGACGTCATCTTGGAGATTTCGGAGATGGAGGCGCTGCATAGTCACCGCATGGAGCGCTACCTCGCGCTCGCCGAAAAATGGCGCGCGCAGGGCTTCCAATTGGCCATTGACGATTTTGGAGCGGGATTCGTCTCCTTTCCCTTCGTCGCACAATTGGTCCCGGAGTATGTCAAAGTCGACCGTTCCACCCTGCTTCAAGCGGTCTCCTCGTCGAAATTCAGGAAGTTCTTAAAAGATCTTCTCTTCGCATTGCAAAATTACACGACGCGGGGAATGATCGCGGAAGGGATTGAGACGGAACAGGAGCTGGCGGTCGTCCGGGAACTGGGGGTCGAGCTGGGCCAGGGCTTTCTGCTCGGCCGGCCTCAGGCGTTGTTATCCTGAATCGATCCAGTCGATCCCCGGCGTCTCTCCCGCGCAGCGGGGTGTCCGGCGGCCTTTTAGAAAAATATCCCGCAAAAGATTTCAAAATTCGCATTCAGGCTGGAAAAACTCCCTGATTTCTTGATCGCTATTTCGGATCATTCGTTTTAAAGTATCGCTTCAACGCTCTGCACCCACCCCTCTCTTCACCCTCTCTCTTCGCCGGCGCTTTTATAACGACGTTCATTTTCTTGGGATAGACCGGACGAGGTGTTCGCCTTTCTCTAACTTGGAGATGATCATGAACAAGCGTCAAACCAGATTGCCGACCCGAGAAAAGTTGAATGCTAAAAACAAAATGCTGAAACGACTGGCACAGGGGAAGATGGCGCATCTGCTGCAGGAGCTGCAGACCCACCAGGCCGAATTGGAGATGCAGAACGAGCAGCTTCGGGAGAGCCGGATGAAGCTGGAAAAAATCGGCAGTCGGTACTCGGATCTGTATCTCTTCGCACCCATCGGTTATTTTATCTTCGATCGCAACGGCATCGTCCTGGAAGTCAATTTGACCGGAGCAGACCAGTTGGGAATCGAGCAGCATCAGATCGTTGAAACCCCTTTTGCTTTTTATGTCGCCCAAGAAGATCAAATCCGTTTCCATACCCATCTTGCCGCGGTCTTTCAGGACGGCGGACGGAGGCGATGCGAAATCAAAATCGCAGGGAGAGGCACCACGATTTATGCGCAGCTTGAGAGCCTTCTGGTCGAGGAAGAGAGTGGGGCGCTGCACTGCCGGACGGCGGTGACCGATATCACCCTGCGAAAGAGGGCCGAAGAAGAGATCGAGAAATTCAGTGAATCGCTGCAAGGCCAGATTTTGCTGCAAACCGCCGAGCTGAGAGCCACCAATCAGGCGCTTGAAAACGAAATTATCGAGCGGATGAAGGCCGAGCAGATCTTGGCGCGGCAGGCGAACGTCGATGCGGTGACCGGACTCTACAACCGCCGCTATTTCGATCTTCGGGCGACTGAAGAGATCGCGCGGGCCGACCGCAAGGGGGGATGCTTCGCACTCCTTCTCTGCGATTTGGACTATTTTAAGGCGGTCACCCACACGCTCGGCCATCAGACCGGAGATCGGATTCTCAAGGCGGTGGCTCAGAAAGTAGCGGAGGCCGCCCGAGAGAGCGACCTCGTCTTTCGCTGGAAGGGAGACGAGATTGCGGTCCTCCTCACGGACACTTCCCGAGAGGGGGTCCTCCTCGCCGCGGAGCGGATTCGAAAGGCGGTGGCCAAGGTGAGTGAAGAGTCTCAGGTCCTCCTGCATCTCCACATCGGGGCGGCGGTCTATCCCGAGCACGGATTCACGATCGACGCGTTGATCCGCGTGGCCGAGCACTCGCTCTCGATCGCCAAACAGGGGGAAGAAGAGATTCATATCGGCAATCGGGAGCATCGCCTCGATGCGCGGGACATCAGGATGGTATTTCAACCGGTGGTCGATCTTCGCTCGGGTCGGCCGATCGGATACGAGGCGCTGACGCGGGATCCTCAGGGAAAACGGACCGCCCCGGAGCTGTTCAAGCAGTATCAAGCCATGGGGCGGCTCCATGAGTTGAAGCGGCTCTGCTTCCTTTCACAGATCAATGAGGCGCAAAGGCTCGGCTTGCAGGAAGGGCGGCTCTTTTTGAATGTCGATTTCCATCTGCTCGATCAGATCGCTTTTTTCCAGAAGCCCGAGGGGATCGATGTGATCTTGGAGATCTCGGAGCGGGAAGCGTCGCAGGGCCGTCATTTCGAACGGCATCTTGCGCTGGCCGAAAAATGGCGCGCGCGGGGCTTCCAAATCGCCATCGACGATTTCGGAGCGGGGTCGGTCTCCTTCCCGCTTGTCGGGAAGCTGGTTCCGGATTATATCAAGATCGACCGCTGCACGCTGCTTCAGGCGGTTTCTTCTCCGAAAGTGCGGCGGTTTTTAAACGAATTGGTCTCGGCCTTTCAAAATTACACGACGCGGGGAATGATCGCGGAAGGGATTGAGACGGAACAGGAGCTGGCGGTCGTCCGGGAGATGGGGGTCGAGCTGGGCCAGGGCTTTCTATTCGGCCGGCCGCAGGCATTAATGCCGGCATGACATCGATTAAAATCGGCGGCCCTCTTCCGTCGAGCGCCCCGGCAACGGCGATCGGTCTTTTACTTGGTTCGAATCACGACCAGTTTATCGGCTCCCGACTCCGCTCCCCAAACCTCGCCGGGCCGTCCGAGGAGTTGTCGGACGGCCGCCCCCGGACTCGGCAGAGGAAAGATTTCGAAGGTCTCCTTCGCCGGATCAAATCTCATCAACGCATTCCCGCCGAAATCGCTGACCCAGACCTGATCCCGCTCGTCGACAAAAAGGGCGTAAATCCCCGGACGATCACCGGGGGCGCGCCACTCCTTCCACCCATTTTTTGCCGGATCATACATTCCGATCTGGCCGGCGTTCCATTCGCTGATCCAGAGCCGCCCGAGGGAGTCGGGCCAGACCCGCCGCGCCCCCTGCTGCGGCGTCGGCGGTTGAATCACCGCCGCTGTTTTGGTTTTCGGATCGATCTGCGCCAGATAACTCCCCGCCAGCGATACGAAATAAACATCCCCTTTCGGCGCGGTGGCGATGCCGTACGGACCCGGTCCCTTCGGGGCTTCGAAGACCTCGACCCGGCCCGATGCGGGATCGAGCCGTCCATAGATCCCGCTCTGCCCGGTGAACCAGAGGACGCCTTGACGATCGAAGGCGGCGGTGTTGAGGTTGGCGTCGCTTCTCTCCGGCGGAAGCGGAAAGACCTTCACCGCCAGCGTTGCCGGATCGACCCGGACGATCGCGTTCAGCCCGCCGTCGGTGATCCACGGCGCGCCGTCGGGCCCCACGATGACCCCGTGGGGGCGTGATCCGCGGCCGAGCGGGGTGTGGGTGGTCTTCCCCGTGGCGGGATCGAGACGGCCCAATTCGCCGGAGCCTTGCGCCGTGTACCAGACCGTCCCGTCCGGCGCCGGCGCGACATCATGCGGCCGCGATCCGCGCGGCACCGGATACTCTTGAAGAATGGAGGCGGCCCCGGCGGAATCGATCAAGACCGAAAGCGCCGGCCAAATCAGGATAGAGAAGAATATTTTTTTCATCCGTGTTCGCTTCCTTTTTGAAGGATCGATCTGAAAAGGTCAGCCCGTTTCAGGGCTGACCTTGCCCCTTCCTTGCGGCCTCGTTTAACCCCTCGATGAGCGGTTTTAATTGCGTCGGGGAGGCGGTATCGGTCGTGCGGACGGTGTGTTGCCGGCCGTCGATCTCGACGGTGATCGTGTAGATGAATTCGTCGGGCCGGCGCGGGCCGAGGATCTCCTCGGGCAGACCGAAGAAGCCGGACTCGTCAATGAGATTTCGGAGGTGTTGCGCTTCCTTCTGCGGAAGCGATTTGGAATCGATCACGGTGGCCGTTCGCATCCCGGCCACTCCGCCGGAGCGCTCGAACCGAACCCGCGTGTCATACTCCTTCCTCAAAAACCCTTCCCCTTCAGGGCCGCGGTTGAAGCGGCCGCAGCCCTGAAGGGCCATCATCAAGCAGAGCAAGAAGAGCCCGAGTGTCGGACGCCGTTTCAGCTTTCGCGGCGCATCCCTGTTCGCCATCTCTTCTCCGGGCGGGTAAAATGCTTCGGGTGACGCGTTACGCCGCGACCTTCTTCGCTTTGACTTCCACCTTGATGCCGACCTGAGACCAGGCGTGCTCCACCGCCTGCTGCTCTTTGCTTCCCGGTCCGAAGAGCTCGCCCGCGACCTGATATGTTTTATTCGACGCGCTTTGGAAGCCGGCATTCCAGCGGATTCGATCGCGAAGCGCAACATACCAAATCATCCCCGCCTTCTCCCAGGCCTTCCCGCCGATCTCCGACGCCGCCAGATAGAAGGCGTGGTTCGGAATGCCGGAGTTGATATGGACCCCGCCGTTGTCCTCCCAGAAGGAGAGCTTGACGTAGTCTTTCATATGGCCCGGCTGCGGATCTTTTCCGATCACCGGATCATCGTAAGCGGTCCCCGGCGCCTTCATCGATCGGATGGCGGTCCCGTTCACGTTCGCCGTGAAGAGCCCCTCGCCGATCAGCCAGTCGGCCTGATCGGCCGTCTGGTTTTTGACCCGCTGTTTGAGCAGAGAGCCGAAGACGTCGGACATCGACTCGTTCAGCGCCCCCGATTGAAACCGATAAGCGAGATTCGCCTCGAACTGGGTCACCCCGTGGGTCAGCTCATGTCCGATGACATCGATCGATTTGGTGAACCGGTTCCAGAGGCGATCTTTCTCCGGCATGTCTTCATCGCCGTCTCCATACACCATCTGCTGGCCGTTCCAGAAGGCGTTGTCGTAGCCTTTCAGATAGTGCACGGTGGAGATCAGCCGCATGCCGCGGTCGTCGATCGATTCCCGATCGAAGATTTCCTTATACAGATCGTACGTCGCTCCCGCGCCGTCATAGGCCTCGTCCGCCGCCGGATCGCCGGTCGCCTTTCCCCCCTCGTTTCGGACGAGTTTTCCGGGGAGGATGTCTTCCTGTTTGGCATCGTAGACTGAGCGGCGCTTCCCTTCGGTAGAGGGTGCGAGGAGCGAGGCGATCGGGGCGAGAACCTGGCGTTGTCCTCGAAGTTGATCGGAGATGTGGAGCGCGCGCCAGGCGGAGGCCTTCTGGTTATTGTTGCCCCGCTCGGCGACGTTCCTCAAGATGTGCGGGGGAATGATGAAACAGATCGGGTTGGATCGATGTGTCATCGTCGGTCCCTCCTTATGAGTGAGGTGAAGGCCGTCTGAAGGCCGCTCGATCCTAGGAGCGGAACTCCCCCCAAACGGAGTTGGAAAAGCTCGGGCGGGAGGATCTCCCGCCGGTGGGTCACTCGATCAGTCTACTCATTTGAAAAAAGCAAAAGCAAGGGAGGTCGGAAAGATCCCCCTGAGGAGTGGATCGCGTCGCGTCGGACGAGCGAAGAGTGAGAGGATCGATTACCGAATTCCGCTTCGCTCTTTCATTGAGGCCGGCCGCAGGCCGATCCCGTATTGGTTCTCCAGGTCGATCTCGATCCCATGGACCCGGCCTTGTCCCCGGGCGCAGCAGAGCTTGCGGGCGCGCACATCTTCGATCCATCGGGGGTTCGCCGCCTCGGCGCGCCGGTTGGCGACGATCGTCATCCGCGCCACCTCGGCGTCGGCCTCCTCCAGGCCGGGATCGATCTTTTCATAGTCATGGAGGATTTGAGCGCGAACGATGTTGGAGATGCTGCCGTTCTGAACCAGGATGTCGAACATCAGGGCGACCGCCCGCTCCGACCCGAGCTGGTAGGCGCGGCAGAGTTTTTGGGCCGATTGATAAAGCGCTTCGGCATGGGCCGCCTGGATCTCCTGAAATTCGGGCATCCGGCCCAGGCCCTTGAGCAGCCCGCGCCACGGCTCGAAAATCGTATAACGGTTCGGGTCCTGGATCGACCGGGCCCAGGTGAGCTGCTCCTCCCGGCTTGCTTTGAGAAAGGCGACCAGCAGGGGATAGTGGTCGTGGAGCAGATCGCGCAGGAGCCGCGCATGCTTTCGGTTCATCTCGTCGAGCAAAGGCTGCAAGCTCCCCTGGCCGAGATTCCACTGCAGCACCCCGAAGCTGATCCCCTGGCCGTCGAAGTCGCCCGAGAGGCCGGCGAAGCAGTCGGGGATCGGGGCGTTCGTCTCGAACGAGCCGGTCAGCGCCAGGCAGCGATAGGCGACCGACTTTTCGAGGAGGGACGGGGTCGGAATTTCTTCCGCGAAAAGAAGGCTCCAGGTTTTCTCGCCGACCGTGCCGTCGATGTCGAGCCGTTTGGCTTTCTGAAACGATTTGACGGCGCTCTCCGTCCCGCCGCCGAAATCACCGTCGACCGGACCGCGATAGTAATTTAATTCTTTCAGCCGTGCCTGGATCCGCTCCACCTCGGGACCTTTGGAACCGCGACGATAGAATGACATTGAACCTCCTAAGTAACGTGAAGCGTGAGGCGTTAGGCGTAAGGGGGAAAGTCAAAGGCTTTTCACGCCTCACGTGTTTTATGTTTCAGCCAGCATCCGCACCAGATTCGGCATGCCGGCCCCCTGGTGGTAGCGATCCCGTTTTAAGTCGGTGCAGTGCGACAGCAAGATCTCCTTCACCTGGTCGGGGCGGCCGATGAATTCGCGGCGGACCGAGAGAAATCCGGCGAGGATCCCGGAGACATGCGGGCAGGCCATACTCGTCCCGCTCATCGGCACATAGTGGGTCGCCGGTTTTTTCGCGACGAACCGGGCGTTGCAGGAGACGATCCGCTCCCCCGGCGCCACCAGATCGGGCTTCGCCCGGCCATCGGCGGTCGGGCCCCTCGAAGAAAAATAAGAGATCCCATAAAGGTGCGGCTGCTCTTTGTGAACCGAGCCGACGGCGATCGCTTCGTCGAGATTGGCCGGATCTCCGATCGAGAGATCGAGGTTCAGCTCCTGCTCGCCGTTGGCGGTGTCGATGACGATCCGTCCCTCGTTTCCCGCCGCGATGCAGACGACCACCCCCATCCGCCAGAGCCGCCGCAGCTCCCGGCAGAGCGGCGAGAAACCGGTCCCGTAAACGGTCGGATCGAACGGGCCGCCGAGGCTCAAGTTCACGCCGTGGATCATCAGCGTCGGCGACGACTCGTTGATGCTGGCGATGTGATCGAGCGCTTTGATCACCCACGAATCGCTCCCCCGGCCGTGATCATCGAGGACCTTGTAGATGTGAAGCTTTGCCTCCGGCGCCATTCCCCGGTAGGCGGCCTGATCACCGGTCCCGCTGCCTGCGATAATCCCGGCGACATGGGTGCCGTGCCCGCTCTCGTCGGTGACCTCTCCCATTTTCGGCGGGCCGACCTCGGTGCAGTCCCACTGGGCGGCGATGTTGTTGTAGGTTTTGAAATGGGGATGGCTTGCGACGATCCCGGTATCCAAAATCGCCCAGGAAATCCCCCGGCCGGTCGCGCCGTAGCCGAGCTGCGCCGTGTAGGCTTGGACCACCTGCGTCGATTTGTCGAGGAGGGCGCGCTTCTCGCTGTTCTTCCAGATCCGCGCGATCTCCAGGGTCGGATGCTTCACCGCCAGCCGGTCGATCTCCGTCGACGTCAGCTCCGCCGCGACAAAGCGCCGCAGCGGGTCGATCCGGGCGTCGCGCTTCTTCGCCGTCAATTGAATCAGCTCCGCGATCAAACGCTGTCGCTTCTCTTCGAGCGTCCGTCCGGTCATTTCCTCTTTCAACTCGATGAGAACGGGGAAGCGCTCGGTCGGATCGGTCATCTCCGCCGCGAGATCCCGCGCGACAATGAAAGGGGAGAGGGGCTCTGCGAACGACGATCCGACGATCTTCCTCACCGTCGTCTGAACATCCCGAGTGGCGAGATAGCCGGTGGCCGAATGGGGATTGAAGCCGCTGATCCGAAGCGAGTCGCGATTGACGACGATCTCGTCCGTAATCTTTCCGGTCGGCGTAAACTCGTCGGAGAGGCTCTTGTCGAAGGCGACCGGATCGAGCAGATCGGCGAAGTTCGCCCATCGCTGCACCGGCGCCGGAATCCGGAGCGGCTTCTGGAGATTGTCCTGCACCTCGTCGATCCCGAGCGGGGAGCCGAGGGTGATGTAATACGGCGTCTGGGCGCCGGTCCCGGCCGACAGCTCCCGCATGACATCATAGGAGATCACCGTTCCGAGGCTGTGCGAGATCACGAAGTAGGGCCCTCCCTCCGGGATGAGCAGCGACCGGAACCGTTCCTGAATGGCCGCGCGTTGTTCCCGATTATAAAAATAGGCCGAGACATCCTCGATGAATTGCTTGGTGATCCACTCGGTGGCCGAGCGCCGAATCCAGGGGGGAAGAATTTTCGCTTCGACCGATTCCGCTTGGATCTGATCTTTTTTCGCCTGAGCCAGAATCCGCTTGGCGAGCTTCTGCGCGAAGGCCTCCGCCTCTTTGCCGTAGGGGGCGAGCTGCTTGCTTTGGTCGACGATCTCTTCGTCGGAAAGGGGCCGATAGCTCCCGGTGAGCATCATCGCCTTGGCTTCGGTGGCGGCGGAGGGGAGCGGCTGCGGATAGCGGATGTCGGCCCAGTAGGCCATTCGCGTCCGCGATCCCATATCCACCCCGAAGAGCGCCAGATCCCACTGCCGCTTCAACACCGCCGGGGCCGGCTTGTTGGCGATGCCGTGAATATAAATAATCGTGAGGTTGGTTTCAGTGGAAGTTGAGAAAACGTCTTTCGCCGTGAGTCCTTTTCTCTTCGTCGCGGTTCTCTTCGCCATGCGGGCCCCCTGTCTGCGTGAGTGTGAACGGTTCTGATATTAAAATAGACGGTTCATTTTCTGACTTCTGTTTCGGACTTCTCTTTTCTGCTTCTCTAATCCGCATTCCGCAATCGAAACCTCACCCGATTTCCACCGGCGGGCTGGCCGCCTCTTTCTGCCAGCGGAGCACCGGTTCTTCCACCCCTTCGCCGCGCTTCGGCGGCTCGGGCTCCGGGGTGAGGCCGTAGCCGACCCGGACCGAGAGACGGAACCTTCCCGGCGGCCGCTCCGCGGCCTCGGCCTCGTTCCAGATCCGGCTCAGCCGTTGCGGCCAGTGAAGGGTGAACTGTTTCTCGATCCGCCCCCCCGGCGGAATCTCGACGGTCTGCGGGGGGAAGTAGCCGAAGACCTGCGTCCCCTTCCGCATCGGCCCGCGGGCGAACGAGATCTCCACGTCGGAATCCTTTTGCCTCCAGACGAACCAGTCGTCGTTGACAAGCCAGACCGGCGCGTCCGAGCGATTCGTCACGGCGTAGGTGATCGTCGTCGACGTCCCCCGGTCCGACACGTCGGTGATCTCTACGGTGACCGGCTCTTCCATCGATGGCCTCTACGGGATCTTGTCGCTGATCTTGTATTTTGTTCCGTTCTTCTTGTTGTAATCTTTCCGCCACGCTTCGCAGACGCTCAAGAAGCTCGACCAGTTTACTTTGCCGGGAGCCGCCTTGTCGCGCCAGTACGACTCGCCGCAATAAGGATCTTTGAAGGTGCCGCGCAGATCGATCCCGTGCTCGGCCCGCAGCAGGTTTTCCCGCTCCACCGTCTTCTGGTGCCCCCCCTCGCCGCGCGGCGGCGTCGCGTCGGGCGCGTGCTCGCCCCGATCGCCGAGCCAGCCGTGGCCGCAGAGCTCATGTCCCAAGACGAGCCAGGGGTCGATGTCGAGGGTGGCGCCGCCGGCGGTGGCGGCCCCCCAGAGCTTCGGGGAGTTCGGCGAGGGGGCGGTGACCTTTCCGCCGGTCCCGGTGCCGGGGGTCTCCGATCCGGGATCGTCGTCGAAGTCGGTGTGGGGCCAGTCGGCGTCGTTCACCTCGATCCGCCAGTCGTGGGCCGAGGCGGTGAAGTCGCAAATACAGGTGCAGCCGGTTTTAAACTTGGAGGTCTGCGCGGGCGCGGGGGAGGGAGGCCCGGCGATTCCTTTCGGGAGCGCGACCGGCGAGCAGAAGGTTTTGTCGATGCTCACCTCGCCGCTGCCGGCGTCGACCTTCACGCTCGCCGCGCCGTCGGGACAGAGCGACTTGAGGTAGTCTTCGATCGTCTTCGCATTCGTCTGAACCGCCCCCTTCCCGCCCGGATTCGGGATGTTGCTCTTCGGATCGAGGACTTTGAGCTTTCGCTGAACGGCGCGGGCGCCGCCCCCCTGTTGGATCACATGGGTCAGCTCGTGGGCCAAGAGCTGCCGCCCCTCTGCGGTTCCGGGACGGTATTCGCCCGCGGCAAAAACGATGTCGCGCCCCGCCGTGTAGGCGCGGGCCTGAATCGATTGCGCCGAGGCCGAGGCGGCCGCATCGGTGTGGAGGCGGACCGGGCCGAAGTCGGTTCCGAATCGGGATTCCATGAAGGTGCGGGTGCCGGGATCGAGCGGTTGCCCGGAACCGAGGGGGTCGACCAGGCCGTCGGGCGCGGCGCGCTCCGTTCCGATCGTCGGCGCCCGCTGGATCTTCGGCGTCTGCTCGTCTTGGCATTTCGGACAGGGAGGGCCTCCTGCGGCGCAGGGGGCGCATGCCCGTTGGACCGTCGGTTCCGTCATTCGCATGATCCGGTCGGCGACTTGGTCCGCCTCCCGCTCGGAGAGATCGCCGGGCTGACTCACGGCAAGCTTGGCCTGTAAGCGGCCGGCGCGAAATTGTCTTGCGAGGGTCTGGTTCCCGATCGTCTGCTGGAGGGAGAGGATCGGCGGCGGCGAAAACCGGTTCGGCCTTGCAGGTCGAGCGGACTCTTTATGCGCGCTCTGCCGTATGCCGGGAGTGTGGGTCATCATCTTTACTTCTCTCTTTCATCGTTTTCTGTCTCTTGCTCCTCCAATCCGCAATCCGAACTCCGCAACCGACTCATGGCGGCAGCGTGATCCGCAGGACCCCGCCGAGGTTCGTCCAGGTCCTAAATTCCGGCTCGCGGGTGGGGTCGTGCAGCACCGTCGCGCCCGCGGAGACATCCAGCCAGCGCCAGCGATAGCCGACGCCGACCCCCGCCTCCGCGCCGAGATCGACCCCGCCCGGTCCGATCGCCAGCGACGGCCCGCCGAAGAGGGAAAGATACGGCGCCCCCGCGGCGCCCGGCCGCGCTTCGCCGATCCGGACCCCGCCGACGAGCGAGTAGATCAAGGTCGATGTGGGGCGGGTCCCCGGCGCTTGCGTCCCCTCCGGCATCCCGAACAGGGAGAAGTGCAGGCCGAGAAACGGATTGAAGACGCTCACGATCGGATGTTGAAGCTCGGCGTCGAGATGAAGGGTCGCCGACCAGGTCCGCTCTCCGCCGGCCCAGGCGGCCCCCCGCCGAGCCCGCCGCTGAGGATGAACGAGACCGGCACCCCGTGGACGATCGAAGAGGCAAAGAGGGCGAAGGTGTCGGAGTTGCGGAGCGCCTCCGCGGTGTCGATGAAGCGGAACCGGGAGGTCCACTCGTAGATGTCGGGGAGATCGCGCGCGCGAAGCGACATCCCGACCCGGTGGGCGCACTCGTGGATCATCGTTTCGGCCCGGGTCCGATCGCCCTTCCCGAAGTATTGGTTCGTCAGGCAGACCGGTACCTGCGCGTCGGTGCAGATCGGGACATCGACCCCGCGGACATACGCGAGCGCGTCATAGGGCGGATCGCAGGCGTAGCGGCTGTTCGCCTTCGTGTCGGTGAGCGCCTCTCGGATGCAGCCGAGGCGGGTCCGGATGGCATCGACCGTCGCCGTGCCGTGATCGCGGAAAAACCAATCGACCGTCCGCTGCGTCCGGTCGGTCAGCGGGGAAGCCGAGACGGCGGTGATCGCCCGATCGACATAGCCGATCCCCCGGTCGAGGTCGGGGGGGACCGTCGCCGCATGATCTGGAGGACAGCGGCGGATGTCGCAGGCGGGAATCGCCGGCGCCGCCGCGGCCCCGCCGCCCGCCTGCCGTTGGATCACGCCGCCGGGAGCGGCGGAAAGGTCGGCGCCCGCGGCCGCCCTCATCACCTGATCTGCGATTTGATCGGCCTCCCGCTCGGCGAGATCGTCCGGCCGAGAAAATAAGGCGGCCACCGGCCGGGCGCTGACGGGCCGCTTGGTTTGAATTGTGTGTGGGGTGCGTTGCTGAACGATCGCCTGGTTGCCGAGGGTTTGTTGGAGCCGAAGGAGGGGATGGAAGGGGAGGGCGCTTCCGAGGGATCGATTCGCGTTTCTCGATCCGGCATTCCGCTCCTTTTGTTGGATCGCGGCAGTCTTCTCCATGACGGAATAATCTCCGATCTCCGGGCGCACCGCTGCCTCAATGGGATGGTCCTTCAAATTGAAAAAGCAACTTTGATGCCGATAGAGACGGGCGCCCATGTCCCGGTCTTCCTGCGCAAGGTGGGGAATTTATGTCCCGGCGGGTGGGACAGAGAGGCCCCACTTTTAATTCATTCTTAATGAAAGAAAGGTCCTCTGCAAGAAAGCGCCTCCCGCGCAATCACGCGATGAATCGAGGCGAGGATTGAATCGCGGCCGATCCGCAGAGGAAGCGGCCCGCCTTTTGCTAAACCTCATCTCTTTCGAGAGGGGGGCCGATGCTCGATCGCGAGTTGACGCACAAAGAGGAAGAGACCGCTCGACGACTCCTCAGCTACCTCCTAAGACATCCGGAGGCGCGGGATACCCTTGAAGGCATGACGCGGTGGTGGCTGTTGGAGGAGGAGATTCATGAGCGGTTGGCGGAGATTTCACACGGGCTCTCATCGCTGGTCAAGCAGGGACTCATCCTGGAGGAGCGGCGCGGGGCATCGCTCCCCCTCTATCGTTTGAATCCGGACAAGAAGGAGGAGGTGAAGACGCTGATGGAGCGTCTTCTCCATCCCCTGCGAAGGGAGGTCTAGCATGGCGACTACTATTACCAATCGATCGAGGCAACTGCTGGTGGTTCCCCTTAACAGCGGCGCCACCCTTCATCTGGCCCCCGGCGAGGAAGCGCCCGGAATCGACCCGGTCGAGGTCAAGAACAACGCCACCCTTCAAAAGATGGCGGAAAGGGGATGGATCGCGTTGGCCGAGACCAGAGAAGGAGCGACGGCGCATCAAGGCCAGAAGCGGGGAAAAGGGAGGTAAGCGCGCCGGAAGGCCGGATCATTCAGGGACCCGGCCCGCTTCTCCGGGGGTGACTGAAGCGCGCTTCACGCGCACGCAGCGATCACAATCGGTTTGATCGACGAATTCCGCCGAACGGGATTCTACAGAGGGAGGTTAAACAATGGAAAGGCTGCATCCGGGTGTTTATATTGAGGAGGTCCCGAGCGGGGTCCGTCCGATCGAGGGGGTGAGCACCTCCACGGCGGCGTTTCTCGGCAAGGCGCAAAAAGGTCCGCTCGATCGGGCTTTCATGGTGACGAGTTTCATCGAGTTCCAAACGACCTACGGCACGTTCTTAAATGACAGCTATCTGGCCCACGCGGCGCTTCAATTCTTCAACAACGGCGGCAAGCGGCTCTATGTGGTCCGGGTTGCAAACGGGGCCGTTCCGGCCGATGTGGCGATCGCCGATCGAAAGGCAATCCCCGCGAAGACCCTCACGATCTTCGCCAACAGCCCCGGCGCCTGGGGCAATGAGCTCGACGTCGATATCGCCAACGGCACCCAGGATGCGGGGAACGAGTTCAAGATTACCCTCAAGCGCAACGGAGCCCCCCTCGAAATCCATGACAACCTCAGCATGAATCCTGATGCGACAAACTTCGTCGAGAATGTCGTGACCGCCAACTCCAAGGTGATCAAAGCGGCGGTCGATCCGGCCAACGACACCACCGACAAGGGAACGAGTCAAAGCGGCGCCTCCCCCGCCACGACCCTGCCGGCGGGAAACCGGAAAATGGTGGTAAACCTCAACGGCGATGGACCGCAGACGATCACACTGGCCAAC
Organism: Candidatus Manganitrophaceae bacterium; assembly: GCA_004297235.1. Taxonomy (GTDB): domain Bacteria; phylum Nitrospirota; class Nitrospiria; order SBBL01; family Manganitrophaceae; genus Manganitrophus. The sequence continues at coordinate 18,145 of SCUR01000046.1, forward strand.
CCGCTGACCACCGGCGCCGAGATCGCCACGGCGATTCAAACTGCCGTTCGGGCGCTCGTCCCCCTGCGGGGGTCGACGCCGACCGCCGCCTTCACCGCCTTCACTGCCGCGTTCGGGGCAGGGATTTACACCCTGACCTCCGGAGCCGGCGGGAAGCGCTCTTCCGTCCAAGTCACCAACGCACCCTCTGAGAATGCGGCGACCCTGCTGAAGCTGGGAAAGAACAACGGCGGAACCGAACAGACCGGCGCCGCCGTGCTCCGTCCGGCGGTCGGGACCGACTATCATGTCGGCGACGCCGCCGTCGCCGGCAATGTGATCAGCGCCACCTTCGGAAGCGACGGGGCGACGCCGCAGGAGATCGATTATCAGAATGCCTTCGCGCTCCTCGATATTCGGCGCGACGTGAACATCATCGCCGTGCCGGGGATCGGCTCCAAGACGATGGTCGACTTCGGCGGAAACTACTGCCGCAACCGGCAGGATTGTTTCTTCGTCGGAGAGGTGGGGGTCGTGGACGACACCAAAGAGGAGGCGCAGAGTTTCGTAAACGGCCTCACGGTGAAAAGCTCGTACGCCGCCGTTTACTTCCCCTGGCTCAAAGCGATCGATCCGACCGGGGTGTCGCCGGAACCGATCCTCCTCCCCCCGTCGGGATACGTCGCCGGGATGTACGCGCGGATCGACGCCAAGCGCGGCGTCTGGAAAGCGCCGGCGGGAACCGAGGCGAACATCGGCGGGGCGGTCGGGTTGACGAAAGAGATCACCGATGCCGAGCAGGACACGTTGAACCCCATCGGGGTGAATGTCATCCGGGTCTTTCCCGCGTCAGGCATCGTCATTTGGGGCGCCCGGACCGTGGCGACCCAAGCCGATCCGGAATATCGTTATGTTCCGGTCCGGCGGACCGCCATCTTCATCGAGCAGAGCATTTACAACGGCATTCAGTGGGCGGTCTTCGAGCCGAACGACGACGATCTCTGGGCGAGCCTGCGCCTCAACATCGGCGCCTTCATGATGTCCCTCTTCCGCGCCGGGGCGTTTCAAGGGACCACCCCGTCCCAAGCCTTCTTCGTGAAGTGCGACAGCCAGACGACGACCCAGGCCGACATCGACGCCGGGGTGGTGAACGTGATGGTCGGGTTCGCGCCGCTGAAGCCGGCGGAGTTCGTGGTGATCAAGATCAGTCAAAAGGCCGGGGATTCGGCCGCGTAAAGCGAGTGTGGCCGGACTTTTGTCCGCAAGATTCGGCGCATCAGTCTTTTGCCGTCATTCCCGAATGTTTTATCGGGAATCCAGTTTTTTAGATTCAATGAATTCTGGATTCCCGCTTCCGCGGGAATGACGAAATCTGAATGGAGCATCCTGGTTGATTCCGGCGAAGCCGGGTTAGAGGGAGGACATTTTCAATATGGCCAAGTTCACGGTCAACACACACCGATTTGATCCCTACCGTAATTTTAAATTCAAGGTCAAGGTCGACAACCAGTATGTCGCCGGCTTAAGCAAATGCAGCTCGCTCAAGAAAACGACCGAAGTTACCCCTTGGCGGGAGGGGGGAGACCCCTCCACCAGCCGCCAGCTCCCCGGCAAGACGAAGTACGAGGCGATCACGCTGGAAGCCGGCGTCACGCATGACACCACCTTCGAAGACTGGGCCAACCTCGTGAACAACTTCCAGGGGGACGCCGCGGGATCGTTGAAGAATTTCCGAAAGGACATCGCCATCGACGTCTTCAACGAGGCGGGCCAGAAGGTCCTCTCGTACAACGTCTTCCGCTGCTGGGTCTCGGAGTATCAGGCCCTCCCCGATCTCGACGCCAGCGCCAACGCCATCGCCATCCAGCATATCAAGCTGGAGAACGAGGGATGGGAGCGGGACAAGTCGGTGACCGAGCCGACCGAAAAGTAATGAGATCAGATGTTAGAACCGATCGAACGTCCTGAAGAAGGGCTCTTCCTCCTCCCGGGGGGATATCTCGACCCCGGTGGAACGCTCCATCGGGGGGTCAAGCTGCGTCCCCTGACCGGCCGGGAGGAAGAGTGGATCGCCGATCCGACGCGGGAGTGGACCGAGGCGGTCCTGACGACGGCGCTGCTGCGCCGCTGTATCGAGCGGATCGGCCCGGATCGACCGACCGAGGCGATCATCCGATCGCTCTCGATCGGCGATCGCGACTACCTGATGCTGCGGCTTCGGCAGATCACCTTCGGCAAGCGGGTGGGGATGACGCTCGTCTGCCCCCGATCCGAATGTGCCCAGAAGATGGATGTCGATCTCGACCTGGACCAGATCCCGATCGAAGCGAAGCCGGTTTTGCCGCACTACGCGTTGACCCTTTCCGAGGAGGCGGCGCTCTCCGACGGCGCGGGCCGGCTTCACCGAGCGCTCCTCTTCCGGATTCCGAACGGGGGCGATCAAGAGGCGGCGCGCGAATGGTCGACTCTGGACGCGCCGGAGCGGGTTGTCCGGCTCCTCGCCCGCTGCCTTCTGAAGATCGGCGATACCGACCCGGTCACCTGCGATCGGGTGGCGACGCTGCCGGAGAAGGGGGTGGAGGAGATCACCGCGGCGATGGAGCGATTTTCCCCGCAGGTTCGGATCGAGATGGAGGCCCGCTGCCCGGAGTGCAGCCACCCGTTCACCCATGAATTCGAAATCGGTCCGTTCTTTCTGGGCGAGCTTCTTCGGGGCCGCACGCAACTGGATCGGGAGGTTCACCTCTTGGGATTTTATTATCACTGGTCGTTGCGGGAGATTCTGGGGATGACCCGGCAAAAGCGACATCGGTATCTTCGGCTTCTCACCGAAGAGCTCGATCGAACGGGCCGTTCGGCGTTGGAGGTCGGATGAATTCTTTTTTGCACCGGGTCTTGGCGCCGGGGCTGCGCACGGTCGGCCGGTTCGAGCCGCCCCGGAAGGGGGAAGCGGTCAAGATGGAACCGCTCCTCGAAGAGATCGTGGAGGAACGGTCGGACGCGCCGGCCCTGCATCCCCCTTCCGATCCGGCGCGCGGTGAAGCGCCGCTTCGTGAGGGGAGATCGGACGAAGCGCGGCCGGCGATCTCAAGCGCCGACCGGGCGGAAGGGCCTTCTTTCAATGAGCCGAGTTTAGAACCGGCGCCGGCGCCGCGACGGCCTGTCGAGCGGGAGGACGATCCGCTCTTCGAGGCCGCGTCGGCCGTCCCGCGATCCGATCGGCCGCGCCCGCCCGAGGCCGCTTTCATCGCAGCGGAGAGGTCGAAGCCGGCGGCGGAGATCCGCTCCTTCGAGACGATTACATTCGATCCGGCCGCTCCCGGCTCCTTGATGCGGCCGTTTCAACGCGCCGGCCAGGCGGCGGGAGAGAATCCGCCGATCTCACCGGCCGGAAAGTCCGCGCGGGAGATCGTCTGGGAAGTTGTTTCAGCCGGGCCGCCGTCCCAGGGAGATTCCCCCTTTCCACATCAGCGGGAGGCGCGTCTGGAGGAGTCTTCCCCTTCGGAAGCGCCTTCTCAAAAGGAGCCGGTGAATCCGGGCGTCTCCGATCCGATGCAACCCTTTCTGTCGGGCAACCTGTCGCCGCAGCGTGAACGGAAGGAGGAAGCGCGCCCCGGTCCGATTCCGAAGCGGCCGGCCGGATCGATCCCGCCGCGCCCCGATGCGGCGCCGAAAGAAGAGAAAGGGGATCTGATCATCGAGCAGCTGGAAGTCCGGGTGGTGGCCGAGCCGGCGCGGAAGCCGGAGCCTCCGAAGGGGCGGCGGACCGCGCCGAAGCGCTCCGGCGCCTGGGAGACGGCGGCCCGGTATTATCTCGGAAAGGTGTAGCGCCGACGATGAGCACCACGATCGGAAAGATCACCGAATCGCTGAGAAATCTGCTGGTGGGAGAGATGGCCCCGGCCACGAATGTCACACTGATCTCCCCCGGCGATACCAGCGGAAACAACAAGCGGGTCAACCTTTTTCTGTATCGGATCATCGAGAACCCGCACCTGAACAACCGCGACTGGCTGCCGAAGAAGGGGACGACGAGTCAGCTCATCTATCCGCCGCTGGCCCTGAACCTTTGCTATCTGATGACCCCGTTCGCCCCGCTCGATCCGCAGACCGGCCTGGCCGATGCGCACGGGGTGCTGGGGGAGGCGATGCGGGTCTTCTATGAAAATGCGATCCTCCCGCAGAGCTATCTGGAGAGCGGCTTGCAGGAGGGAGAGGTGAAGGTGACGCTCCTTCCGCTCGACCTGGAGCAGCTCAGCAAAATTTGGACGGCGCTGAACAAGGATTTTCGCCTCTCGGTGGCCTATGAGGTTTCTTATGTCGAGGTCCCGGCGAAGGAAGAGCGCCCCTTGCCGAAGCGGGTCGCGCAGGTCGAGCTCGATGTCCGCGCTCCCTTTAAGCCGCCGGTGCTCCAGGCGATGTCGCCGATCTCCGGACCGGTCGGCACGACCCTCCAGTTCACCGGCGCTTTCTTGAGGGGGTGGAAGGCGACGGTCCGCGTCGGCGATAAGGTCGCGGTGGAGGACAAAATGCTCTTTGAGGATCAATCGTTCACCGCGCCGGTTCCGGCGGGGCTGACGCCGGGGGTGTATGAGGTCGAGGTGAACGTGGCGAATCTTTCCCGGCTGCGGGAAGTTTTCGAGGTGGTCCCATGAAAGCCGCTCCGGTCGCGCCGTTCCGCGACAGCCGGGAGTATCTGGCCGCCGAGCTCGGCTGGCTCGACCGGGCCTTGTCGCTTTTGCTCCATCTTTTTCAGCAACGCGAGGGGAAGACGGAAGGCCAGGGGCTTTTCCTCTCCCAGAAAGAGGCCGAGCGGCTTCTCTCCCAGCGCCCGCCGGCCGACGATCCCGAAGCCGATGCGCTCCGCGCCTCCCTCGGTCGCTTGCGCAAGGAGATCTTCTCCCGGCGGAAGGCCGGTTTGGAGCAGGGGATTTATCTCTCTCTCCCCCACCTCGCCCACCTCTTTCAGCTCTCCCCGATCGAAGAGGCCGCCCTGATCGTCGCCCTCGCGCCGGAGCTCGATCCCAAATATGCCAAGCTCTACGCCTATCTTCAGGACGATCTCACCCGAAAATATCCGAGCGTCGATCTGATTCTGACCCTCGCCCGGTTGCAGGGGGAGGTCGGCCCGCAAGGACGCTTCTTCTTCTCCTCCCAGGCGCCGCTGCTCCGCTGGCATCTTCTCCACCCGATCGGAGAGACGGGGCTTCCGATCCCCCGGTTGAATCAGGGGGTGATGCTCGATGAGCGGATCGTCGCCTTTCTTCTGGAGATCGCGCAGTTCGATGGAAAGATTCTCCCCTATCTGCAGCCGGTTCGCCGGCGGGAAGCGGCCCCGCCGTCCCCCGTCGCGGAAATCGTCTCCCGGCTGCAGGAGCTGATCTCCTCTCAGTTCCAGCGGTCGGCCGCTCCGGCGCGAAAGGTCGTCGCCTATTTCTACGGCGCCGGCGCCGCCGACGGACGGGGAGTGGCCGAGGCGCTCTGCGAGGCGCTGAAGATTCACCTGATCGAGATCGATCTCACCGCCCTGCATCAGGCCGCCGTCGCGGGCGCCCTTCCCTTCGGCGAGGGGCTTCGCCGGATTGTCCGGGAAGCGTTGCTGCAGCCGGCCGCGCTTTATCTCTCCGGGTTCGAGAAGTGGCGGGAGGAAGGAAAAGGGGATGCCTCGGTCATGGAGTCTCTCTTGCGGGAGGCGTCGTGGCTCACCTTTATCGAAGGGACGCAGCCGTGGGTGCCGGGGGCGCTCTCCGAGGAGAGTCTTTTTCTCCCCTTCGCGCTTTCTCTCCCGGACCCCCGCCGCCGGATCGAGGGATGGAAGGGGTTGATGAAGCAGACGCCCGCGGCGATGGAGAAAGCGGAGGTCGAATCGCTTTCCCTCCGATATCGATTGACCCTCCGGGAGATGGAGGAGGCGATGCATCTCGCCCAGGATCGGGCGGCGCTGCGCTCCCCCGCGCGGCCGGAGGTGAAGGGGGACGATCTGCTCTGGGCCTGCCGGGAACGCTCCCAAATCCATTTCGGCGGGCTGGCCCGCTCCATGACCCCCCGGGCCTCCTGGGAAGATCTGGTCCTCCCCGAACCGTTGCTCCAGCAGCTTCGAGAGATCGAGGCGCAGGTCCGGCACCGGCCGCAGGTCTTTCACGACTGGGGGTTCGAAAAGAAGTTGTTGCTCGGAAAGGGGATCTACATCCTCTTCATGGGGCCGAGCGGCACCGGGAAGACCCTGGCGGCGGAGGTCCTGGCGAAAACGCTGGGGCGGGATCTTTTGAAGGTCGATCTCTCGGCGGTCGTCAGCAAGTACATCGGGGAGACGGAGAAGAACCTGCAGCGGATCTTCTCGGGGGCCGAGCGGTCGGATGCGATCCTCTTTTTCGACGAGGCCGACGCCCTCTTCGGGAAGCGCTCCGAGGTGAAAGATGCCCATGACCGCTACGCCAACATCGAAGTGAACTATCTTCTCCAGCGGCTGGAGGAGTATGAGGGGATCGTGATCCTGGCGACGAACTTCGCACAGAACATCGACGAAGCGTTCTCCCGCCGCATTCAGATGAGCCTTGATTTCCCCTTCCCGAATGAAGCCTCCCGGTTAGAAATCTGGCGGAAGCATCTCCCGAAGGAGGCGCCGCTCGCCGACGAGGTCGATCTCGGATTTCTCGCGAGCCGGTTCAAGATCTCCGGCGGGAACATCCGGAACATCGTCTTGAACGCCGCCTTCCTGGCGGCGGAGGCGGAAGGAGCGATCGGGATGGCGCATCTCCTGCAGGCGACCCGGCGGGAGTATGAAAAGATGGGGAAGCTCTACACCGAATCGGAATTCGAGATTCCCGCGGCCTCGATGGCGGAACGGGTTGCTTCGAAGCGGAGGTCGAGATGATCCGGATCAAACGGGTTCGGATCGTTTATGATCGCCTCCCGCTCGATCCGCGGCAGGCGGCGACCCTTTCGCGGCAGGTGCTGGCGCAGGTGCAACGCGCGCTGGAGGGGGGACCATCCGGTCGGATCGACCGGCTCTCCCCGCCGACGATCCGCGTCTCGCCCGATGGAGCGAGCAAGCCGGAGATCGTCCGGCGCACCGCGGGGGCGATTCGTCAAGAAATTGCACACCGGCTCAAAAAGTAGGAGGAGAGAATGGGGAACGGGTTCTCCAATCAACCGAAGATTTTGAAGGGGGCGTTCGTCGATTCCAATCTGCTTGCCTTCCCGCCGCTGATCGTTCCGTTTCAGTTCAACCCGGAGA
>SCUR01000466.1 GCA_004297235.1 Candidatus Manganitrophaceae bacterium
GAAGAGGGCACCGGTTCGGCGGCGATAGCGGATCCGGTTTGGGGGAGAGACCCATCGTGGCGGTGATGGTTGCTTTCTTTGTTTTGGTCCGCCCGGCCCTCTTGAAGATGGCCTACAGCCGAATCTTTTTCCCTCCGCATCTTTGCGCCCGACTTCTGATCGATTTCCATCAACGTCCCGGGAAAAGACACTATCTCCGGGCAGCGATTCGAGCGGACCGGAACGGCCTTCTGGCAGAACCGCTCTCCTCGCAGGGGAGCAGCGTTCTGACCTCCGTGTTGAGAGCCAACGGTTTTATTATCCTTTCAGAAGGAGCGTGTGCGGGGGAATCGGTCTCGGTTCAATTGTTTCGCGATATTAGAAAAGACACAAATGAGGGGTCATCGTGAAGATAGTTGCCGGCCATAACGGGGCGATGTGGTTTTACAGAGGGATCGGTTCGATTTCAGATCGGTCGGGTCGGTTTCGCATTACCTTTTTCGAGGCCTGCTCGGCATTCGCCCACGTTATGGCCTGTACATTTGCCATGTCCCTTTCAGGATCCTTTACACCGGAGGTTCCAGCCGCTTCGTTATCTCCTTAAATCCGGCGTGAAAGTCATATTGTTCAGACGGGACCTTCCAGTTCTTCAATGTTCTGTATGGTATTTTGGAGTACATTTTCCAAGCCTAGAATCAAGGAAATGAACCTAACCCTGGGTTAGGTTCATTTCTGAAAGCAAAATTTACTGAAAACCCCTATGAATCTTGGTTGTCTCACGTATCAAAATGCTATTTCACGCAGGATTTAAGTATCTCCGCAGCTGCTCCGATTGCTACTGGCTGGAGCGACACTCGCCGGGTGGGATTCGCACCCACTAAGAAACCGTGCCTTTGCACGGCAATGCGGAAGTCGGGTTAGACCATCCTAAGAGTGAGAAGAAGAGAGGGCTTTAGCCTGCTGCTCGAATTGCTCCTGAAGCCGGCCGCAAACCATCTGACACAGTTCGAATATGCTCTCGTCTGCAATGGAGTAATACACATTCAACCCTTCCCTGCGCCGGCCCAGCAGTCCCGCCTGAGTGAGCAGGTTGAGGTGTTTGGAGACATTGGCCTGGGTCCCTTTTGTTTCCCCTATCAGCTCGGAAACCGTTTTTTCTCCGTCTAAGAGCGCCCTCAGCAGTTTGAGCCGCATCGGCTCGCCCAGAATCCTAAACCGGGCTGCCACCAGTTCCAGCGCCTGATCCGAAAGAATGACCAGTTTATTTCTCATGACTTATGACCCTTTCTTTTTTTAGGGGCTTGACAAATAATATTATATAACTATATACTCATAAAGTCAACAATGAATATGGGAATCATATAACCGGCATTGGGAAGTGAAGGAGACCTTTTTCATGAATCGGTCCGAAATATCTGTGAATCAACTATATACCAAAATAAAATTGGGAGAGCGACTGAATCTGATCGACGTGCGGGAATTTCCTGAATTCGCGGCGGGGCGTCTCCCCGGGGCGCGGCTGATCCCGCTGAAAGAGATCGACCAGGGGGGCGCGGAAATCGACCGGACCCTCCCGACCTACGTCATCTGCCGGACGGGGCGGAGATCGGCCGAGGCACGGGAGAAGCTCCTATCGCTCGGATTCGGGGAGGTCCAAAATGTCGCGGGCGGCATCGTCGCGTGGCAAAAGGCCGGATATCCCCTGGAAAAGAAGGCGCGGGCGCCCTGGTCGCTGGAGCGGCAGGTCCGGGTGGCGGCGGGATCACTTGTTTTGCTGGGGGCGCTGCTCGCCATTTTTGTTGATGGTCGGTTCGTTTGGCTCTCCGCGTTCGTCGGTGCCGGGCTGGTTTTTGCGGGGGTGACCGATTTCTGCGGGATGGCCCTTCTCCTGGCCCGCCTCCCCTGGAACCGTCCGTCGAACCGAACCGACGGAAAGCCGGAATGCGTCGGCCGTTGAGTGAGGCCTCAAAAGAGGGGTAGGATGGACATATATCCTCTGACCGCCTTCGTTTTCAGCGGACTCATCGGTCTCTCGCTCGGCCTGATCGGCGGAGGGGGCTCGATCATCACCCTGCCGGTCCTGGTCTATCTCGCTGGCATCGACCCTCCCTCGGCGGTGGGGATGTCGCTCGCCATCGTCGGCGCGACCAGCCTCGTCGGGGCGGTTTTTCATTATCTGAGGGGGACCGTCGATTTGAAGAAAGGGGCGCTCTTCGGAGGGTTCGGGCTGGGCGGGGCCTATTTCGGCTCCGGGCTGACCCGCCTGGTGTCGGGGGAAACCTTGCTGCTGATCTTTGCTCTCTTGATGATGGCGGTGGCGCTGGCGATGATGCTCAGAAAAGGTCCCCCTCGAATTGAAAGGGCCAGCGGGCCGACCGATCTGAAGAAGACGGCAGCGGCCGGCTTGGCGGTCGGCGTGCTGACCGGATTTCTCGGGGTCGGCGGGGGCTTCTTGATCGTCCCGGCGCTGGTTTTGTTCGGCGGGGTTGAAATCGGCGCGGCGATCGGCACATCGCTGGTGGTCATCGCGATCAACAGCGCCGCCGGCCTGTTCGGACAGATCCAGTTCCATCCGCTCGATTTGAAGATGACGGCTGCCTATACCGTCATTGCCTGTCTCGGAACATGGATGGGGGCCCGCCTCGGAGAGGGGGCCTCGCCGGAGAGGCTACAGAAGGGGTTTGCATGGTTCGCCATGGCGGTCGCCCTTTTTTTGATCTTCAAAAATCAGGGAACAATCATCAGATAACAGATCATTCAAGGAGGAAAGATCATGTTCATGGAGCAGCTTTTTGTAGAGGGGATCGGCCACTATTCTTATCTGCTCGGCTCCGACGAAAACGACGAAGCGATCGTGATTGATCCCGACCGGGACATCGACCGGTATTTAGACCTTGCGCGGACGAATCAGCTTCGGATCGCCCACATCTTCGAGACCCATCTTCACAACGATTACGTGTCGGGCGCGCGGGCGCTGGCCGAGCGGACGGGGGCGAAGGTCTACGCGTCGGCGGGGGCCCAGCTTGGGTTCGACCACGTCCCGTTGAAAGAGCGGGACACGGTTGACATCGGGGAGCTTCGGTTCATTGCCCTTGAGACGCCGGGCCACACGCCGGAGCATGTCGCTTATCTTCTGGCCGACCGTTCCCGGAGCGACGCCCCGATGATCCTCTTCAGCGGGGGAGACCTTCTGGTCGGCGCCGTCGGCCGGCCCGACCTCCTGGGACCGGAGCTGGCGAAAACGCTCGCTCCCCAGCTCTATCACAGCCTAAAAAATAAGATCCTCAAAGAAGAAGATTATCTGGAGGTCTTTCCGACGCACGGCGCCGGATCGTTCTGCGGAAAAAATATCAGCAACAAACGGTGCACCACCCTCGGCTTCGAGCGGCACTTCAATATTGCTCTGCAGCAGCCGACCGAGGGGGCCTTCGTCGACTATGTTTTGAAGGGAAACCCCGGCATTCCAGATTATTTCCGGCGCCTGCGGGAGACCAACCGGGCCGGCCAGGCGGAGACCCCCCTTCTGACAATCGGCCGGCCGCTCACCGTCGAGGAGGTCGCATTGTCGATCGGCCGCGGAACGGTGGTGATCGATGCCCGCTCTTCCGCCGCTTTCGGCGGGGGGCATCTCCCCGGCGCGATCAACATCGGCCTTTCCGACAGCTTTGTTACCTGGCTCGGCTGGCTGATTCCGCACGATCGTTCGATCCTCTTCGTGCTGGAGGCGGACCGGGATTATCCGGAGGTCGTCCGGCGGCTCTACCGGATCGGCCATGAACGGATTGAAGGCTATCTGCAAGGAGGGATGAAATCGTGGTTGGAGGCCGGCAGGCCGATTGCCTCGGTCCCGCAACTCTCCATCGAGACGTTGAAAGAAAAGTGGGAGAAAAGGGAAATTGAAACGCTGGTTGATGTCCGGTTGGGCCGGGAGTGGGAGGCGGGGCACATCGAGGGGGCCGTCCATCTCTTTCTGGGAGAGATTGAAAAGCGGATCAAAAGCCTTTCTTCGTCGAAGTCGACGGCGGTGATTTGCGGCAGCGGGTATCGCTCCAGCATTGCCGCCAGCCTTCTGAAGCGAAGCGGGTTTGCCGCCGTCTACAACGTCGTAGGGGGAATGACCGCCTGGAAGAAGGCTGGCTACCCGACGGCGGCATGATGTGAGAGAATAAATATCTGTTTAACCTGAATAGGAGGAAGCCATGAATCGCCAGGATTACGGAATACGAACCACCCTGAATGTCTCTTACGAGGAGGCCGTCCCGAAGGTCACCGAGGCGCTGAAGAAAGAGGGGTTCGGCATCCTCACGGAAATCAATGTGAAGGAGACGATCAAAAAAAAGCTCGACAAGGAGTATCCGAAATATATCATCCTGGGGGCCTGCAATCCGCAGCTCGCCTATCAGGCGCTGACATCGGAGACAGAGATCGGCCTGCTGCTGCCGTGCAACGTCATCGTCTATGAAAAAGAGGGAAAGACGGTCGTTTCGGCGCAGGACCCGGAAGCCGCGCTGTCGATCGTCGGGAATGAAAAGATCGCGCCGGTCGCCAAAGAGGCGAAGGAGCGGCTTTCGCGGGCGATCCGGTCGTTGGCGGCATGAGAGGGGCTTCAGGTAAGCGGGTACGGTCGGAGGCGGAGCCGGGCTGCGCGGCGGCCTGACCTATTGAGATTAAACCATGAGGTAGAATCATGAAGCTCTTTCTTATTTTTTTATCGGCGCTTTTCCTCTTCTCTCCCTCTGCAAATGCGGAGAAGCAAGCGGCGAAGATCTACTATGACGACACCCGGACCTGGCCCTATCAGCCGGAAAAACTGGCGGGGGAGAAAGGGCGGT
>SCUR01000467.1 GCA_004297235.1 Candidatus Manganitrophaceae bacterium
AGAAGCAGCTTCAAAAAGCGGCATAAAACGGTTTGAGAAGCAGGTTGTCACGCCAGGGGGTGAATGGATCATCCCCTGGCTTTTTTATTTCGATTGATTGTAAAAGTCAGGGCTCGACCTTTCAGGGCAGTGTAAAAAATCACGGCTTCACCTACAAATACGTTTTTTTACGTTTGTACCGCAACTGGATTTCTCAGTGAAAGCCTTTCGCAGAGTGAAACCGGAGACCCGCTCACATTCATTTTTATCCCATTGGCAACAGATGGCTTGACATTGCATAATCCAATCTGTATCCTTCTGGCAAGGTTTGGGGAACCGATGTTTCGTCGAAGAAAATTCAAACTTTTGATTCTCATGACGCTGGCGGCCTCTTTTCTCACGCTGTCCCTCGCCAGCGCCTGCATGGTTCCAGACTGGGCTCCGAAGGCGGAAGATTGTTGCGCGGTTCCCTGCCGAAACGTCTCCTCTCCAGAGCTTGCCAAGAGCTTCTGTCAGCTCTCGACCCAGCAGGGGTCGCTCCACGGCGGTCCGCAGCTTCCCGCGCCGGCGGTACTTTCTGAAGACGGACTCGCCCTCATCGTCCAATCTCTCAAGGCCCCTCCCCCAATTTTCTCATCCCGAATCGACCCGGATCATCCAATCACACAGCCTCACGGGGATCTTTTTATCCTCCACCGCACCCTTCTAATTTAACAAATCCTCTCTAAAGCAAATCACGGCGACGGTCTGCGCTTTGAAATCGTAGCCCTGCGGTCGCTCACCTTCATTTTTAATCAACCATATTCAACACGGGAGCGGTCTTCGATGAAACGACTTTCCCTGTTCTTATATTTTCTTTTTATCGCGGCAGGCGCGTCCACCGTTGTCTCTGAAGCGGCGGAGAGGACGCCTGAAATATTGGTTTTAAAGGATCTCCTTCAAGAGGTGGCCGACAAGAACCTAGAAATCCTGGCGGCGAGAAAACAGGAGCTGGCAGCAGAAGCACGGATTCCACAGGCGCGCGCCTGGGATGACCCTCAAATCGGCGTCACCCAATGGTCGATCCCTTCGAATTTCAATCTGGGAAAGGCCGATGAGACCTGGTACACCCTCTCACAAACCTTTCCTTTTTTGGGGAAGCGAACACTCCGCGGCAACGTCACCGCTCTGGAGCAGACAATGGCGAATGAAGACTCTCGCGAGGTGACGCTGCGGGTCATCCGGGAGGCGAAACAAGCCTATTATGACCTCTTTTTTGCCCGGAAAGCGCTCGAAATTCACCACGCGCAGGTCGATCTGGCCCGCCGATTTTCTCAAATCACCCAGGAGCGGTTTTCGATCGGAGCGGTCGGCCAACAGGACGTGCTCCGGGCGCAGATGGAGCTGCTTCATCTCTCCAACGACGTGGAGGCGTTGGAGCAGGAGCGGGAGACGTCGGAAGCGCGACTGAATACCCTGCTGAATCGTCCTACGGACGCCCCGCTTGGGGCGCCTCAAGCGCCCGCCGTTCCGACCACGGACCTTCGGCTGGAAACGCTTCAGCGTGAGGCCGAGGAGAGCCGTCCTGAAAACCGGATGCAGATCCTTGCGATCCGGCGGAGTGAGGAGTCAATCAAGCTGGCTCGGCGTGATCTCTTCCCGGATGTGACGGCGGAGGTCGCATATTGGGACGTCCATGATGGACCCAACCGATGGATGGCCTCGATCAAGATCAGCCTCCCTTGGATCAACAAGAAAAAATATGACGCCCGGATTCATGAAGGCGAGGCGGAGCGCGCGCGCGCCCAAGCCGCCCGTCAGACGGCGATCAACCAGACGGCATTTCGGGTCAAGGCGCTCCTCGTCCGTATTGAGACCTCGAAACGTCTTGCCAAGCTCTATGAAACCGGCATTCTCCCGCTGGCGGAGCAGTCTCTGGAGGCGGCCACCATCGGATATCAGGCAAAAAGGAATGACTTCCTCACGTTGATTGACGCGCAAAAGAACTTAAAGGAACTGGAGCTGACCTATTTTCGGACGCTGACGGAGATCGAGAAAAGCTTAGCCGAACTTGACGAACTGACCGGAAAAACATTTTAAAAAATGATGAAGGAGGACCGATCCATGAACATCTTATCTAACTATCCCAAGCATATTGTGGCAGCACTTTCGCTGTTCATTGCCACTGCGCTCTTCTCGACTTTCTATCTGACTCAAAACCGCGCACTGGGAAATACAAGTCCCGAGTCCCCGATGAAAGGGATGGAAGGAATGGAGATGGGACCGAATGAGACCGGCCAGGCGCCGGCGATGCTCAGCCCTCAGAAGAAACAGCTCATCGGGGTGAAAGTCGCCGAAGTCGAAGAGAAAGAGACCGAGCGGGTCATCCGGGCAGTGGGCAGGGTCGCCTATGATGAGCGGAAACTCGCCCAGATCACGCTGAAAGTCGAGGGTTGGATTCAAAAACTCTTTGTCAATTTTACAGGGCAGGAGGTCAAGAAAGGCGAGCCGCTTTTGACCCTCTACTCGCCCGATCTACTCGCCACCCAACAAGAGTATCTCTTGGCGAAGAGAAGCCAGAAGAAACTTTCGGCCAGCCCAATTGCCGATGTCCGGGACACCGGCGCCATCCTGCTGAACTCCGCCCGAAACCGGCTTCTCCTCTGGGGAATCTCCGAGCGTCAGATTCAGGATCTTGAGAAATGGGGAGAGCCGGAAACCGCAATGACCCTCACCTCTCCGATCGATGGCGTTGTGACGAAGCGGGAAGGAACCCAGGGGATGCGGGTGACGCCCGACCGGACCCTCTATGAGATCGCAGACCTCTCAACCGTCTGGATTGTAGCCGACATTTATGAGTCGGACCTCTCGTCGGTCAAAAAGGGGGCCGATGCAAAGGTGACGCTGGCCGCCTATCCCGGAGAAGTTTTTAAAGGGAAGGTCGCTTTTATCGATTCCTTTTTGAATCCCCAAACGCGGACAGTGCAGGTCCGGATCGAGCTTCCCAATCCCGATCTAAAACTGAAGCCGCAGATGTTTGCCGATGTGGAATTAAGCGCTCCTCTCGGGAAAGGCGTTCTGATCCCTGAATCTGCGGTGCTCGACTCCGGGGTTCGTCAGATTGTCTTCGTCGACCAGGGGATGGAGATGTACGCGCCTCGAGAAGTCAAAGCGCGCCGGGTCGGCACGAATTACATGGTGCAAGCCGGGTTGACCGCCGGAGAGAAGATCGTGACCTCCGCCAATTTCCTGATCGACTCCGAGAGCAAGTTGATGGCTTCCGCCGATATGATGGGGTCGCTCGGAATGGCCGGCATCCGGATGGAGCAGGCCCAGATGGGCGAGATGGATATGAACATGGATGGCATGAAGATGAAAGGAGCACAGACCAAGGAAGGAAAACCGGCGGCTGCCCAGACGAAAAAGAAGGGAGAGGTGACCCTGACCCTCACGACGAAACCCTCTCCGCCGGTCGATGGGGAGAACACCCTTCAGCTCGTTGTCACCGATGCGGCCGGAAACCCGATCGACAACGCCAAGGTCG
>SCUR01000468.1 GCA_004297235.1 Candidatus Manganitrophaceae bacterium
CTGCCGGGCCGCCTGGAGATGCAGTTGTCTTCGCTCCTCCTCCGGCATTCGCCCGAGCAGAGTTTCACGAATTTTATCGTGAGCGAAATGGCACCGCGTCCCTCCCGCGTCTACCCAGAGAATGCGCCGATGCCTCGCCTCCTCAATCGCCGATGACGCTTCTTCGGGAGTAAGACCGGCAAGGCCTCCCGCAAAGTCCAGATCAAACCCCTTCCCCAGAATCGCCCCCACCGAAAGGAGTCGAAGCGCCTCAAGCGTCAATCGCTCCAATCTGCGTGCAAGAAAAATCGCCGCGCGGCGGGAGGCTTGCACCTCGGCCATCCGATCGGGTTCGATCCGCCAGCCGGACGGTTCAGGAATAAGCGCCCCGCCCTCTACCAGCCCCTGGAGCACCGCGGCCGCCATGAACGAATTTCCCTCCGAGAGCTGCGCCACCACGTCGGTTGCTTGCCGCGGGAGGCGGCCCGCCATCGATTCGGCCAGCCGCGCCACGTCGGCCGGATCGAACGGATCAAGCCGAAGCCGGACCGAAGCGGGCATGCGGCGGAGGGAATGGTCCACCGGAACCTCTTCGGAACGGAAGGAGAGAACGACAAGGACATGGCGGCCCGCCTCGCCTTCCGGACCGGACCGGCGTTTCCAGTGATCGAGCAGCTTTAAGGTCAGCTCATCGGCCCACTGCCCGTCATCCAGAAGAACCACCGCCGGCCGGCTCTCCGATCCGAGCGCATCGAGCAGCGACGCGAGCGCCCGAAGGTTCCGAATCTCGCCATGCTCTTCCAACCCGAGAAAGCCCTGGGCGCGTGACCTGAAGACATCCTTCAGATCAGGAAGGGCCACGGAAACGGCATCGGCCTCCGAACCGAGCCGCTGCCGAATGCTCTCCGCGATGTGCGGCTCCCAGCGGGCGGCGGCAAGAAGTCGTTGCACGATACCGTCAAGGAGTTGGAAGGGACGTTGCGCCGCCTGATCGACCCCCTGCCCCTGGAGAACCCACGCCCCTTGCTGCACCGCACGTTGTTCGAACTCTTTCAGCAATCGGGATTTGCCGACCCCCGACTCACCCTCCAGAAGGACCAGCCTTTTGCTTCCCTCTCTGGCCTGCGTCAGCTCCAATTCGAGCATCGCAAGCTCTTCATCCCGCCCAATAAAGGCCGGCTCGGTCAAGGTGCGCCGCCGGTCTTTTATACCGACGATAATAGACGGCTCTTTAATACCGCGGTCGATCGCTTCCACAATTTGAGAAAGGTCAGCGGTGACCGCCTCCGCCGACTGGTATCGATCCGAGGGGTCTTTACGGAGCAAGCGCTGAATCACTTCATCCAAGGCCCGTGGCACTGCCACACCCCGATTCCGCAGCTCCATCGGTCGGACACTCAGATGCAGGCGCAATAATTCTCCAGCATCAATTCCATTAAAAGGAGGCCGGCCGGCCAGACACTCGTAGAGGATTATTCCAACCGAATAGAGATCAGACGGTTCACTTACTTTTACATCGATCAGCCCCGCCTGTTCCGGAGAGATGTATCGAACGGTTCCAACCGGCAGATCCCGAATGGAGGCCGCGAGCCACTCGCTTCGCGCGAAACCAAAGTCGATCAGCACGGCTCGCTCTAAAAGACCCTCTTGATCGACGATGATATTGCTCGGCTTCACATCCCGATGGAGCACGCCGTGGCGGTGGATCTCCTCCAAGGCCGCGAGAAGGGAACATCCAACAGCCGTCGCTTCCCGGATTGAAAGCGCGCCTCGCTGAAGGCGCTCCTGGAGGGTGATTCCAGGGACGTGATCCATGACCAGGAAGATCTCCTTTTCGTCTTTTCCAAAAGAAAGAAGCCGGGCGATTCGCGGATTTTCTATTTCTCTGAGGATGCGGGCTTCGTGTTCGAGTCGAAGTCGGATACTTTCCGGAATTTCTTTTGAGAGGGCCGTTTTGATAACGACCTCTTTTCCTTTATGCAGATCGGTGCCGAGCAGCGTCTCCACACCTTGGCCCGATTTCAAAATCCGGACGGCGCGAAAGCGATCATTGAATACCCGATCTTCTTTCTTTCTCAAGAGCTGATCCATAAAGTCACCTCTGCCAATGTTTCCGATCCCAAATCGACATGGATTGGGGACCAAGAGGAATCTTTTACCAGGGATTAACTGGCAATGTTTCCCACTAAGAGGCGGCCTGAATATACTGAATTAGAGTGAAGAGGTCAATCAAAATAAAAGGGAGGAATGAAATTGATCTGGATTGCTGCCGACAGGTTGGATTTTCAATGGTTACGAGAAGGTCACCCGATCATCGGCAGCTGTCCGGGAAGCTCCCGCGCCTGTTTCTCGGCATGGTAGGAGCTTCGAACGAGCGGGCCGGCTTCGACGTGGGCCAGCCCCATCCGCTCCCCTTCTTCTTTCAATTGGGCAAATTCGTCCGGATGGACGAAGCGGGCGACCGGCAGATGTTTGGCGGTCGGCTGAAGATATTGGCCGAGGGTGAGGATGTCGCAGCCGACCGCAACCAGGTCGGCCATGACCGATCGGACCTCGTCGATCGTCTCCCCCAGCCCCAGCATCAATCCGGTCTTCGTCAAAAGTCCGGACGCTTTCGACCAGGCGAGCACCTGGAGCGAGCGGTCATACTTTGCCTGAGGACGCACGCGAGGATGAAGGCGCGGGACCGTCTCGGTGTTGTGCGCCAGGATCTCGGGCCGGGCGGCGAGGACCAGGTCCAGGGCCGACTTCTTTCCCTGAAAATCGGGAATGAGCACTTCGACGGTGCAGTGCGGGGAGCGCTCTCGGATTTTTCGGATCGAGGCGGCGAAGATCTCCGCCCCGCCGTTCTCCAACTCATCCCGATTGACCGAGGTGACGACCACATGGCCGAGACCGAGCGCGGCGACCGCCTCGGCGAGGTGCTCCGGCTCGGCGAGATCGAGCTCGGTGGGACGGCCGAAGGTCACGTTGCAAAAACCGCAGCTGCGGGTGCAGATGTCCCCCAGAATCATGAAGGTCGCCGTCCCGATGTTCCAGCACTCCCAAATATTGGGACACTGCGCTTCCTCGCAGACGGTATGAAGATTCAGATCTTTCACCAGCTGGCGGATCTTCAGATAGTTCGCCCCGGTCTTCGGCTGAACCTTAAACCAAGGAGGAAGCCGCTCGGTGCGCCGCTGCGGCGGGGTTAGGAAATGTCGTTCGGGCATGATGCTCCTAAATTAAATATAATGAATCGCTTCACCAAAGATGGCGCCGCCCGCCTCCATCACCGCCTCGGAGAGGGTCGGATGCGGGTGGACCGCCTGTTTTAACTCCAGCGCGGTCGCTTCCACCGTCTTGGCCAGGACGAACTCGCCGATCAGCTCGGTCGCTTCGGGTCCGATGATATGCGCCCCCAGGATTTCGCCGTACTGCGCGTCGGCGACGATCTTAACGAACCCTTCGGTTTCCCCCAGCGCAACGGCCCGGCCGTTCGCCGCAAGGGGATACTTTGCGACTTTAATCTCGTGGCCCGCCTCGCGCGCTTTCTCTTCGGTCAAACCGACGGAGGCGACCTCCGGATGACAGTAGACCGCGCTCGGAATATTCAGCAGATCGACCGGCGGTCGCTCCATCCCGGCGATCGCTTCCACCACCGAGACCCCCTGCGCCATCGCCCCGTGCGCCAGCGCCGGCCGGGTCGTCACGTCGCCCAGGCCGAAGACGTTCGGCACGTTGGTCCGCATCCGCTCATCGACTTTGATCAGCCGCCGCTTCTCATCGATCGCGACACCGATCGCATCGAGACCGATCCCATCAATATTAGACGCCCGACCGATGGCGACCAGAATCGCGTCGGTGGTGATCGTCTTTCCCCCGTCGCCGGTCTGCAGCTCCATGGCAAAACCGCCGTTCTGATCTTTGATCGGCCCAACGCGGGTATTGGTGAAGAGCTCGATCCCCCGCTTCTTGAAGCTCCGCTCCAGCAGCGTCGTCACCTCGCGGTCCTCCAGGGGGAGCAGGGTCGGCATCATCTCGACGATCGTCACCTTCACCCCATAAACCGAATAGACATAGGCAAACTCGACGCCGATCGCCCCGCCGCCGATGATCGTGACCGAGCGCGGCAGCTCCCGAAGAAGCAGCGCCTCGTCGCTGGTGAGGACCCGTCGTCCGTCGACATTCAAACCGGGGAGGCTTCGAACGCGGCTGCCGGTGGCGATGATTAGATTCTCTCCCCGGATCGTCTTTTTTCCGTTGGTCCCGGTGACTTCAATCTCATTGGGCGAGAGAATTTTCCCGACGCCGGTATGAATATCGACCTTGCTCTTCTTCATCACATGCTGAAGACCGGTATAGAGTTTCTGGATCACCTTTTTGCTTCGATCGATCGCCTGACCGAAGTCGGGCCGGATATTATCGACTTTGATTCCGAAGTCCTCCGCGTGCTGGATCAGCGAGAGAACCTCGGCATTCCGGATGATCGCCTTGGAGGGAATGCAGCCGTGGTGAAGACAGACCCCGCCGACCGCTTCTTTTTCGACCACCGCGACCTTAAGGCCGAGCTGTCCGCCGCGGATGGCGGCAACATACCCTCCCGGCCCTCCGCCTAGAATGATCACATCATACCTTTCGTCCGCCACGTCTGACTCCGTTTATATGCGGGGCCGGCAGGGGAAGAAGACGGTTGATCTCGGATCTTCACCTTCGGTGCGCCCTGTCCCACGCCCCATCTTACTTAAATTTTATACGGCACTCTTACCGGGCAATTCCTCGTTGCTATTATGCGCCCAACTACAGCGCCAGATAAAGCGGATTCTGAATGATCCGTTTTAGCTCTTTGAGAAACTCCGCCGCCTGGACACCGTCGGCCACCCGATGATCGGTGGAAAGGGTGACTTTGACCGTCCTTCCGATCTCGATCTTACCGTCATTTGCAATCGGCTTCTGCAAGACCGATCCGACCGCCAACACCCCCGACTCGGGCGGGGT
>SCUR01000469.1 GCA_004297235.1 Candidatus Manganitrophaceae bacterium
GGAGGGAGGTCGCCTCGTTCACGCGCGATCTGGCGGGATGGGATTATGAAACCAAACGGATCGATGTCGCAACGCAGGTTTCTCAGACCTTTATCGATGTTTTGGGAGCGCAACAGCAGCTGGCGCTCATGGAGGAAACGGTGCGGCTGGCGGAACAGGTGGCGGGAATCGTCTCTGAGAGGGTGAAAGCGGGGAAGGTCTCCCCTGTCGAAGAGACGAAGGCGAATGTCGCCCTCTCCTCCACCCGGATCGAGCTGGAGCGGGCCAGACGGGAATGGGAGGCCTCTCGCAAGCGCCTGGCCGCGACCTGGGGAAGCACCGCCCCCCTCTTCGAGAGGGCGGAGGGGGATCTCGGTCCTGTCTCCGCGATCCCTTCGCTTCCGCAACTGGCCCTCCATCTCTCCCGGAATCCGGACCTTGCCCGATGGGCGGCCGAGATCTCGCAGCGGCAGGCGCTCGTCGACCTGGAAAGGTCGAAGGCCGTTCCCGACCTCACCCTGATGGGGGGAGTCAGACGATACAATACGTCGGAAGACAACGTCTTTGTCGTCGGTCTGTCCATCCCTCTCCCCCTCTTCAACCGGAATCAGGGGGGAATTGAGAAAGCACGCTTCCGGGTGACGAGGGCGGAAGCGGAGCGACGGGCCGCCGAGGTGAGGGTCGCCACAGCGCTGGCCGAGGCCTACCGCGCCCTCTCTACGGCATATGTAGAGGTCACCTCTTTGGAAGAGATGGTTCTTCCCGGAGCAAAAATCGCATTTGAGGCGGTGAATGAAGGATACCGCCTGGGAAAGTTCGGCCTTTTGGATGTTCTCGACGCGCAGCGGACCTTCTTTGGTTCCCGGGCGCAATTGCTTCGCGCGTTGACCGACTACCACCAGGCTGTGGCCGATGTGGAACGGTTGATTGGGGAACGGCTGGACGCTGCCCAAAAAATTCGGTGATGAAATAATAGGAGCCATAAAAATGAGAAGTAAAATCGCAATACCGATCATAGTAGTTATATTGGTGGGGATTGTCGTGGTATTCCTCACACTGCGCACAGACAACGCCTCGATGGGGAAAGATCCCCAAGCGAAGGAAGGCTCGGAAAAGAAGGAGGCCGAGGTGGTCAAGGGGCCTCATGGGGGAAGACTCCTCTCCAAGGACGGCTTTCAGGTCGAGGTTACGATTTACGAGAAGGGGGTTCCCCCGCAGTTCCGGATCTACTCGTATGAGAAGGGAAAACCGATTGATCCGAATGAGGTGAGACTCGATATCGCGCTGCACCGGCTGGGTGGAAGGATCGATGAGATTCGCTTCCAAAAAGAGGGGGAATACCTCCACGGCGACAAAGTCGTCGAAGAGCCGCACTCCTTTGATGTGAGGGTCGCTGCAGAGTGGAAGGGGCAGTCCTACCAATGGGAATACTCCCAGGTCGAAGGAAGAGTGGAGATGGCTCCTGAAGCGGCAAAGGCCGCCGGGATTGAAATACAAACTGCGGGGCCTGTCCGGATGAAAACCATCCTGGAGCTTCCGGGCGAGATTGGATTCAACAAAAACAAGGTGGCGCATGTCGTCCCCAGGCTCTCTGGTGTCGTGACGGAGGTCCGTAAAAACCTGGGGGATCAAGTCAAGAGGGGAGAAGTCATCGCCGTCATCGACAGCCGCGAGCTGGCGGAGGCAAAAACCGAGTATATCGAATCGGTGCACCGTCTCGAGTTTTCCCAGGCTGCTTTCGTAAGAGAAGAAGCCCTTTGGAAGAAAAAAATCTCGCCCGAGCAGGATTACCTGGCCGCCCGCCATCGTCTGGAAGAAGCGGAGATTGCCAGGCAGGCCGCTGAGCAGAAGCTGCTGGCGCTGGGACTTTCGCGCGCTGAGCTCTCCTTGCTTGCAACCGAGCCGGAAGGGGAGGTGATCCAGCATCAGATCCGGGCCCCGTTTAGCGAGAGGGCGCTCACACGTTACGAATTGAGATCCCCGCAGGATGGGATTGTTATTGAAAAGCGGGTTTCGGTCGGCGAAGCGATTAAAGAGGACGCCGACATCTTCGTCATTGCCGATCTTTCCACCGTATGGGGGGAAATCACGGTTTATGCCAAGGACTTGCGGGTCGTCGGGGTTGGTCAAAAGGTGACGGTGCGATCAAAAGAGTTGGGGCTGGAGGCGACAGGGAAGGTGTCGTATCTTGGGCCGCTGATTGGCGGGCAGACCCGTGCCGCCGCGGCCCATGTCGACATCCCGAATCCAAAGGGGCTCTGGCGTCCCGGCCTTTTCGTCACGGTCGAGCTGTTCCAGGAAGAGGTGCCGGTGCCGGTCGCCGTGTCGGCCGATGCCCTCCAGACCTTCCGGGACTGGGATGTCGTCTTCGTCCAATATGGCAATCAGTTTGAAGCCCGTCCCTTGGAGTTAGGCCGAAGCGACGGGAAGTGGGTGGAGGTGGTATCCGGTCTCGCTCCCGGAGAGAAATATGCCACCCGGAACAGCTTTGTTTTGAAGGCCGATCTAGGCAAGTCCGGGGCGACCCACGACCATTAACGATAACCATTAAAATCGTAGAGACGCCCCCACGAGGTGTCTCTAAAAAATGGAGGCGATGTCCGATATGAAAGAAATTAAAGCGATCATTCATCCTCATATGGCCGGCAAGGTGGTGGGCGCCCTGCATGAAATCGAGCACTTCCCAGGCTTTACCCTCCTGGACGCCCGTGGACAGGGACGGGGGCGGGGCGCCGGAGGCGCCTATGTCGTTACGGAGGACGACATCGACTACCACCGCAAAGTCGTGGTGGTCGTTGTCTGCTCGGACGAAATCGCCCCGGCCCTGACCGAGGCCATTCGCAGCGCGGCCCATACCGGCACAAAAGGGGACGGCATCATCACGGTCGGGAATCTCTCCGAGGTGGTTCGAATCCGGAGCGGCGAACGAAACGATCTGGCTGTATGAGCCTG
>SCUR01000470.1 GCA_004297235.1 Candidatus Manganitrophaceae bacterium
CCGTGACCGAGGGGGGAGCGATCATCGGGATTCTCTCCATTCGAGATCTGATCGGGATGATCTCGGTTCGCGATTTGCCTCGCTTTTTTTCGAATCAGAAGTAAGACGGCCCGTCCTTTCGGTCGGACCTAACGGAATCCGGGGACAAAGAAAAATGGACATTGAAAAAGAAAAACGGCATGAGCCGGAATATATGACCCCCATTTACCGGATGGCGGTGACCCAGTTCGACAAAGCGGCCGACCAGCTTCAACTTGATCCGAACGTGAGAAAGCGACTGGTGGTGCCGAAGCGGGCGATCATGGTCAGCGTTCCGATTCGCATGGACGACTCTCATATCGAGGTCTTCCACGGCTACCGCGTCCACCACGACAACACGCTCGGCCCCTCCAAGGGAGGGATCCGGTTCCACCCCGACGTCAATCTCGGCGAGGTCTGCGCGCTCGCCATGTGGATGACCTGGAAATGCGCCCTGATGGGACTCCCCTTCGGCGGCGCCAAGGGAGGAATCAGCTGCGATCCGAATGA
The DNA here is from genome assembly GCA_004297235.1 of Candidatus Manganitrophaceae bacterium. Lineage (GTDB taxonomy): Bacteria > Nitrospirota > Nitrospiria > SBBL01 > Manganitrophaceae > Manganitrophus. The sequence goes on from SCUR01000470.1 coordinate 529, forward strand.
CTTCTCAAGAAACGAGCTGCAGCGCTTGACCCGGCGGTATACCGCGGAGATCATTCAGTTTATCGGACCCGACGTCGATGTCCCCGCTCCCGACGTGGGAACCAACGAGCAGGTCATGGCCTGGATGATGGATACCTACAGCCAGTTCAAGGGGTATTCCATCCCTGAGATCGTGACCGGCAAGCCGATCGTGATCGGCGGCTCCCTGGGACGGATCGAAGCGACCGGCCGCGGGGTGGTCTACTGTATTATGGAGGCGTTCAAACATCTTGGAATGAGCCCCGAGGGGAAGCGGGTGGTGGTGCAGGGATTCGGCAATGTCGGATCCAATGCGGCGAAGGTGCTTCATCAGGAAGGCTGTCTCGTCGTCGCGGTAAGCGATGTCCGCTCCGGCATCTACAATCCGAAGGGGCTCGATATCCCGGCCCTGCTTCAGTATCTTTCGCAGAGCCGGTTTATCGAAGGATTCCCCGGAGGAGAGCCGATCTCGAACCGCGAGATGCTGGAGCTTCCTTGCGATGTGTTGGTCCCCGCCGCCCTCTCCGGGCAGATCACGGAGGAAAATGCGGGCCGAATTTCATGCACCATTCTGGCGGAGGCGGCCAACGGCCCGACGACCCCCGCGGCCGATCTGATTCTTCAAGATCGAGGGATTTTCTTGATCCCCGATATTCTGGCGAATGCGGGCGGGGTCACGGTCTCTTACTTTGAATGGGTTCAGGATTTACAGAATTTCTTCTGGAAAGAAAAAGAGATCAATGAAAAGTTGCGGGAGATCATGTCCAACGCCTTCCACGAAGTGCTGGCCCTCTCCCAAGCGGAGAAGGTGAATATGCGGATGGCGGCGCTCATGTTGGCCATCCGCAAGATCGCCAGCGCCAAACTGGCCCGCGGCGTCTTCCCCTAACCCTCTCTTCTTTATTATTCCTCGACAAGGTGCAGGTGTCTGTTCTGAAGTCCCTCCAACCGCTTGATGTAGGCGTAAAGCGCGGGGTTCTTTTTTTCCAGGTGGTGAAATTCCAAACCGACCGC
>SCUR01000471.1 GCA_004297235.1 Candidatus Manganitrophaceae bacterium
CATCCCCCTTGCGGCGCTGGCGGGCATCTTGATGATGACCTCCGTTCGAATGGTCGAGTGGGAGAACACGCGCTCCATCTTGCGCGCTCCGGAGGCCGACCGGATCGTCCTCTTCATCACTTTTTTCGTCACCGTCGCATTCGATCTTATTCTGGCGGTCGAGATCGGCTTGATCGCGGCGGGCATTCTCTTCATCCGGCGGATGAGCGAGCTCGGCATCCTCAATCAATCGGTCGATGAGATCGTCCAGCCCCACGTGAAAGCCGAGCCGATTCAGGTCTGCCCCTACGTGGTGGCCGTTCGGGTCGCCGGCCCCCTCTTTTTCGGCGCCGCGGAGAAATTCATGAACGAGATGAAGAAGCGGATCGACATGAAGGTCCTGATCCTTCGTCTCGGACAGGTGAACATGATCGACGCCACCGGCGTGATGGCGTTTCGAGCGATTCTCGAGCATACCGAGCGGATCGGCTCAAAGCTCTACATCAGCAGCCTTCAGCCTCAAGTCCGGTTTGTCCTCACACAGATGGGGCTGATGGAGCAAATCCCGGAGCAGCGGATTTTCGAGCATGCCGACCAGGCGATCCAGGCCGCTTCGGAACGGATGGCAAAAGAGATTTGCATCGGCTGTCCCCATTACGTTAAAGAGCGTTGCGATCTTTTTAAAAAGCCGTCGGAAGCGGTCCGCGCCTAACCCGATTTGTTCTTGCCAAACAAGCCCCCCTTGCATACAATTGTTTCATGCGAATCATCATCGACGGCTACAACTTCATCGGCCGGCAGAAGGGGCTCCGGGGCGACCTGGAGGGAAAGCGCGCCCGCCTCATCGAACAGCTTGCGGCCTATCATCGGATCAAAGCGATTCCGGTGACGGTGGTTTTCGACGGAAGCGGAAAGGGAGAGACGGAGCGAACCGGGGGGATTGAGGTGATCTTCTCGGGATATGGGGAGTCGGCGGATGAGGTTATCGGCAGACTAGCGGAAGCATTTCGGGAGGGATGCACCGTCGTCTCCTCCGATCGGGAAGTGCAACAACGGGCCCGTCAAAACGGGGCGATCGCCCTCTATGCCGGGGAGTTCGAATCACGGCTCCACGCCGCCCTGCGCCCGGAAGCGACCCCTCCACCGAAAGAAGAGCCCGATGAAATGGAGCCGCCCCGGCCGACGGAAAAGAAGGGCAACCCGCACAAGCTTTCCAAGACCGAACGGCGCCGCCAGGGGCGGTTGAAGCGGCTCTGATCCTTGCGGCCTCAACTCATCTCATAGAATGAGAGAAAGATCATGGCCAGAAAATCCTGAAGGAAATGCATCACCATCGGCGCAATGAGACTCCCCCGCCAGAGGTAAACCAGGCCGAAGACCAACCCCATCCCCCCCACCGTCACGATCCCCGCCGATCCCTCATAGCCGTGTCCCAGGGAAAAGATCAGTGTCGAGAGAAGCAAAGCCATCGCCGGCCGCGGGTGATCGCCTTAAAACGAAGAAAGAGATAGCCTCGGAAGATGGTTTCTTCGGCGATCGCCACCACAAACGCCAAAGTGAACGCAAGGAGCAGCCCTCCGAGATCTCTTTCGGGAAGGAGCGCGGACGGAGGGCGCGAAGGAACGGAGAGCCCCGCCTCCCGCAGCGCGGCTCCGAGCAAACCTGCACCCAAGAAAAACGGAATGAAGAGGACGACCCCCAGCGCCGCCTCTCGACCGGCCTTCTGAAATCTCCAGCCGATGGAATGGAGCCCTTCACCGTTTCGCCAAAGAAAGTAGCAAATCAGACTCACCAGGGCCAGATCGCGAAGAATCGTCCCGGAAGCCAGGAGAACAAAAGTGAAGCCCCCCCGCCTCATCGCGAAAAAAGAAAAAACCATCGACGGGATGATCAAGAACAGGAAAACCGCCGCTTCAACCGCCTGCTCCTTTAATCCGAGCGGTCGGCACGGCGCCCGGCCCCCCTCGTCTTCCTCCAATGGCATGATCCCCTTTCCAGCCGGGAATGAAAAATCGAAAAATGCTCGACCGCTCCGTGCGCTGAAGCAACCCACTGCACCTTCTAGCGTAGAGGAGCGGAGGGACAGAGTCAATGAAAGTTCCAGGTAAGGCGAAGTTTTAACGGATCTGAAGTAAAGGCCAAGCGGATCCCGCGGGAAGGGATCGGGCAAAGCTTCCGACGAATTGGGGTGCCGAAGGGGGCAGGATTGAACTCTTAAAAATATTTGGCTTTGTCTTTGAAGACCTTCATGATGGCGATCGTCAACCAGATCGTCCCCCCTCCCCAAACGAGCGCCCAGAAGAGAAACGAGAGCCACTCCTTCAGGGAACGCCGCGGCCGTTCTGCCTCTTCCTTCTGGATTTCTTCATCATCCGGTTGAAGGAGCTTAAAACGCCTCATGGTTCATCCCTCTGATGTTGTTTCGGACTTTTGTTATTTAATCGATCCCAAAACTAGGACACGTTTCTATATACCCTATCTTGGAGTGCTTCGCAATCCAATTGTTCTACGCCGTTCAGCCGGACAAAAGTCACCTCCGCCGAGGAGAACCTTCTGGGAGCAAGCTGGATCGATGGGTCGCTTAAAAAATCTTTAAGAGGGAATCCATGAGGACCGGAACCGGAAAACAGGCAGGCCGAAATTCATGCAAGAAGATCGATCACGCTCTTCTGCATTTCATCGGTGGTTTTGATCGTGGCGAGGTTTGCGCTGAAAGCGTATTTTGCGAGGATCTGTTGTGTTGCTTCTTCGGCCAAGTCGACATTGGAGGCTTCGACGAGCTCGCCTCGCGGGGATTGATAGAAGGGCCCCGGCTCCGTGCTCTTGGCGATCTCAACGACAACCCCGCCGGCCACCCCTTCACTTAAAAGAACCTGATCTTTTTTAAAACCATCGGTGCCGAGATTGGCGACATGGTTGGCCGATGCATCGATCTTTTCCAGGCTGGCCCGAAGCCCAGAGAGAGAAGCCCCTAATGGCGAGAGCATCTACTTTTCCTCCTTACCCTCTCTTATCGGCAGGTCTTAAGAAAACTTGAGGGGAAAAGGCAAAATTTTTCAGTTATCGGACAGGGCCTTACAGGGTCTTGAATTCAATAGGTTTTATTTAGGTCAGAGAGTATTGGGGACCGCTCCCCCCCTCCGGCGGGGTCAATCGTCCCCCTTTGGCCCCGATCGCGCCGCATTGAACGCAGTTGGTCGGATTCATCCGGACCACCCTCTTTCCTTCGG
>SCUR01000472.1 GCA_004297235.1 Candidatus Manganitrophaceae bacterium
ACGGCGGATAACCCATCTCCTTTCGAAAGGCAATCTCCTGTTCATAGAACCCGAGATAATCGTGCGTGGTCGCCGCCGCGATCGACTCATGATTCGGCTGGAAGGTCTGGATGAGGACTTCTCCGGGCCGATCCCCTCGTCCCGCCCGGCCCGCCACCTGGGCCAGGAGCTGAAAGGTCCGCTCGGACGAGCGGAAATCGGGGAAGTGAAGCGAGAGATCGGCGCAAAGAACGCCGACCAGCGTGACGTTGGGGAAGTCATGGCCCTTGGTAATCATCTGGGTGCCGATGAGGATGTCGATCTCCCGCTGCGCCATCGCCGTGAGGATCTTGTGATGGGACTCTTTTTTCTGCGTGGTGTCCCGGTCCATCCGGGCCACCCGCGCCGCCGGAAAGCGTTGTCGGATCTCCTCTTCCACCTGCTCGGTTCCGATTCCGAGATGGACCAGCCGGACCCCCTGGCATTGGGAACAGGCGGTCGGCGGGGCAAGCTGAAACCCGCAATAATGACAGACCAACTTTTGCAATTTCTTGTGGAAGGTCAAGGAGACGCTGCAGCGGATGCAGTGGGGAAGATAGCCGCAGTCGGGGCAGAGAAGCGAGGGGGAGAAGCCGCGCCGATTCAGAAAGAGAAGCGTCTGCTCTCGATTCTCCAGGCGCTTCTCCATCGCCGAAAGAAGCGGTCGGGTCAAAAACGGCCGGACCCAATCCTCTTTCTTCCGAAGATCGACCACGGCAACGGCCGGCAAGGGACGGGCGTCGATCCGGCCCGGAAGCGGAAGCAGGCGATATTTTCCGGTCTCGCTATTGTAGAACGACTCGAAGGAGGGGGTCGCCGATCCCAATACCACGACGGCGTTCGACTGCTTTCCTCTCACCAGCGCGGTATCGCGCGCATGATAGCGGACGCCGTCATCCTGCTTGTACGACGAATCGTGCTCCTCGTCGACAATGATCACCCCGACCGCTTCGAAGGGGGCGAAGATGGCCGAGCGGACGCCGATGGCGATCTGCGCCTTTCCTTCCCGAATGCGGCACCATTCGTCGTAACGTTCCCCCGCCGAGAGACCGCTATGAAAAAGGGCGACCGCCTCACCGAAGCGGTTATGAAATCGCGCGACCAATTGGGCGGTCAAGGCAATCTCCGGAACGAGAACGATCGCCCCCCGCTTTTGATCGATCGCCTTCTCGATCACCCGAAGGTAGACCTCTGTTTTTCCGCTCCCGGTCACCCCGTGCAATAGGAACGGAGCAAAGGACTTCCGATCGATCGCGGAGACGATCTGATCGACCGCGGCCTGTTGATCGGTGTTGAGAACGATCGACGGCTGCAGCGGGAACCCCGCGGCTCGAATCGGCGTCCGGGGCGCTTCTTCCTCCGCCGCTTCGATCCAGCCTTTCTCCGCCAGACGTTTGAGCGGCGCGCGCAGCGGCGCTTCGAAAGCGCTGACCGGAAGCGCTCCTCCCGCGGTCAGAAGAATCTGAAGGACGCCGGCTTGCTGCGGCGCGCGCTTTTGCAACGAGAGAATCAGCGCGGACGCTTCTTCCGGCTCGGCTTTCAGGAAGACGATCCGTCGAAACTTTTTTCGAACGGCGGGGCGATCGACCTCCCACCGTTCCGCGATCCACCCCTTTTTCTTGAGTGTCGACAGCGGGCCGCCCAAGGCGCCCCCCACCCGCTTGCGAAGCTGGGGCTCCGTCAGCGTTCCATCTTGGGAGAGGATGGCGATGATTTTTTCTTGCAGCGGCGTCTTCTTTTCCCCTCCGGCTTTTTTCCCTGCCTCGGTGAGATCAACACGTCTTCGGACCACGGACTGACTCCCTTGCGGGAACGCGCCCTTGATCGCCATCCCCAAAGGGGCAAGATAGTAATCCGAAATCCAATGAAGGAGTTGAAAGAGAGACGAGGGGATGGAGGCGTCGCCGTCGAGGAGCGCGAGCACCTCCTTGACCTCCGGGACCTCCGGTTGGTCGATGCGCCGGACATAATAGGCCAGCCGCCAACCTCGGCCGAACGGCACCAAAAGCCGGACCCCCGGCTCCAGCGGGGTCGCAGGCCAGGTTGATGGAAGGCGATAATGATATGTCCCATCGGCTTCGGCCAGGGCGACTTCAATAAAAGAGGGGGTGCTCATGGTTTTGATCGAATCCAAAAGGGACCGGCCGGAGTCGATCCCGACAAGGCGCGCTCCTCAATATTCGAGGAAGTGATCTCCCGGAGGGGGGTTATTCTAACAACCTAAAAGAATCAAAACAAGAACAAACCAC
>SCUR01000047.1 GCA_004297235.1 Candidatus Manganitrophaceae bacterium
TAGGGAGAGGTTAGATGAATCAACAATACCAACGGCGTCGGCTCCTCATCCCTTTTTGGGGTGCTCTCTTTATCTCCATCGTATTTCTCTCCGATGCACGCGGATTCGAACTCAAAGGATTTTCAGACGTCAATTACATAAAGAGCGATCTCCAAGGAGGCGAGAATGAAAACGGCGCCTTTGCATTAGGGGCGATCGACCTTTATGCATCAGAGCTCATTACGGACCATATCGAAGTGCTGATGGAAGTCGCTCTGGAAAATGGAATCGTTGATGTCGAACGCTTGCAAATCGGATATATCTTAAATGATGCCTTGAAGGTGCGGGCCGGCCGCGTTCACAACATCCTCGGATACTGGAACGTCACCTTCCATCACGGAACATATATCCAAACAACGATCGACCGGCCTTTCTTTATCAAGTTCGAGGACGAAGGGGGATTGATTCCGGTGCATCTTGTCGGGATTTGGGCGTCCGGGCGCTATCACGCGGGACCGCTTAATCTAGGATACGACTTGATGCTCGGAAACGGCTCCAAAATTGTGAATGTCGGCGCGACCGAGGGCACGGAGCTCGACCCCAATAACGTGTCGGATGACAATCACAACAAAGCTCTCTCTCTCCGTTTTCAGGTCAGCCCACGCTCCATGAATGCGTTGAAATTCATGGTCTCGGGAAGCATCAGCAAAGTGGACGGGTATGACGCCTCCAATCTTCCCGTTCTGGAAGTGGACCAGAACATCCTGAATGTTTCTGCGATCTACGATCAGGAAGGAGAGCCTTTGGAGTTTCTAGCCGAGGCCTTTTGGGTTCAGAACGAGGATCAGCTCACAAACCTTGGGAAGAATACAAACACGCTCTATTACGTTCAGGCGGGATATACTTTTATGGATTTAGTAACCCCCTATGTCCGTTATGAGCAAAGCTTGCTGAAGGAGGGAGATCCCTATATGGCTGCCCTTTCAGCCGTAGACACGCGAGTCGCCCTAGCAGGAATGCGATATGAACTCTCTACCGGAACCGCGTTGAAGGCGGAATTCCGGAGGATCCACCAGAAGGGAGTAGAGAATCATTCCGAATACGCCGCTCAGTGGTCGTTCGCATTCTAACAGGAGGGAGGATAGATGCGTAAGTCGATATTTCTCATTATCTCGGTCATCCTCTTCTGGACGGCTCAGGCGCGTGCTGAAGATATCGTCATCATCGTGAATTCAAATCTCAACGTCAGCTCGATTTCTCTTGATGATGTTCGGGAGGTCTATCGCGGAAAAATCCAGTTCCTTGCCGGAAAAAGATTGAAACCGATCGATCAAAGCGAGGATCAAGAGATCAGGAAGGACTTCCTGACCGAGGTTCTCCGTCTATCAAAATCGGATTACACCAAACATTGGATGCACCTGGTGTTTCTGGAGGGAACCAACGCGCCCGTTCTACGGGATGACAGCGCGACCGTTATTCAAACCGTGAAAGAGTCCGAAGGGGCGATCGGCTACGTGTGGGCTTCAGAAGCAGTCAACGCGAAGGGAATAAAGACGATTCTAACGATCCATACAACGGGGAAAAAATAATAGCGACCGATTTCCCCGCCATACGGCTCTCCACTCCCCTTCAAACGGGAGTCCTCCTATGAGAACGCCGATCGCGCCGTCCTGGAACACTGATCTTCTTTGAAGATTTTAAATCGGAGAATAATCCCGGTTGAGGGATCGCTTTTATCAAAGAGGATATCCGGTAAACGGCTGCGCGATGCGGTTGGAGGGAACGGCCGAGAATGGACCCGGGTCTCTGACCGGAATGAACTTTTCTTTTCTGCTTTAGAACGACTCTCTGGGAGGCGACGCGGGCTCAAGGACGCGCTCAACCCGCCATCTCAATCTTCTTTTTATCTTTCCCCAAAATTGCCTCGTCAATCAAAGAAGCCACATCGAGGACGAGGATCGTTTTGCGATTTCCAAGCTCGGTCGCGCCGGAAATCCCCGGGACATCCTTCAGCAGCCCTCCCAAGGCTTTGATGACGATCTCATGCTGCCCCTCAATCGCGTCGACCACGAGTCCGATGCGCTTCTCGGCGAGCCCGACGACAATCACGTAAAGCCGGTCATCGGTGATTTCCCCTTCCCCGAGTGAGAAGAAGTCCTTGAGTCGAACCAGGGAGAGGGTATGATCTCTGAGTTGGACGACCTCTACCCGCTCGATCGTCTTGATCTCTTTGGAGGAGATCATGAGACTTTCCGATACGGAGTTCAAAGGAATCGCAAATGTTTCCGTGCCGACCCGGACGATG
>SCUR01000473.1 GCA_004297235.1 Candidatus Manganitrophaceae bacterium
CCCCTCCCTGGGGGTTCTCTGCCGGGGCCGGACCGAGAGAAGAATTTTCCGGGTCCGGCCCTGGTCCTGATGTGGAAGCATGGTTATATTAAATTCAGGAAGGATATATTAGGAGAGGAAAGGTGGTTACTCTATCACCCGTGATAAAAGCAAAATCGACCACTGGGATGCCCAGGAGAGAGCGCGCGCCGGAAACGGCCGGAGCACGCGGAGAGCACTCCTCCTTCTCTTGGCTCAGAGGCATGGTCACCAATAAGGTGGATCTCTGGCGCGTTTCGGACAGTCTGAATGTCAATCCCTCGACGGTTCAAAAGATCCTGGAGGGGAATCCCGTTTCGCGGAGCGTCACCAAGAAGATTCATGCCGCCTTTGAACAAGGGGGAACGCTCGACGCGAAGCGGACACGCCGAAACGACCCTGAGCCGAATCACTCGACGGCCGAGAGGCTCATGGAGGTCTATGCTCTGTACGAGAAGGAAAAGAGCCTCAGGACGGTCGGAAAGAAGTTGGGTTTGAGCTTTGAACGGGTGCGCCAGCTTTTGGAGAAAGGATCGGCGATCGGTCTTTTCGAATACAAGCCGCCGAAGGCGCCGCTTCTTTCACGGGAAAAGATTTTGAAAGATTACAAGAAACTTCTCAATCGAAGTCAGGTGGCGAAGGCAAATCATATCTCCGTTAACTATCTGTCGAAGCTGATTGCGCAATACCGGATTACGGATGAAAATTTAGAAGCGGTCCGTGCGGAGGGACAGCGGATTCAATGCATCAAGCAGTATGGTGCGTTGGCTCGTCGGTTGGGATATCATCCCACGACCACGGAGCTGCATCGATTAAAATCGACGCGCTCCCTTGCATTCAAGATCAGACGGTCATGGGGATCGATGGAAGCCTTTCGGAAGGAACAGAATATTCTGCCGGGTCAACCGTTTGAGGGGAACCGGGATCGGAAGGAAAAACAGGTTCTATCTGAGGTCTAATCGGCCGGACAAAATGATCTAAAAGAAAAATCCCCTCCCGGAAGAAGCACTTTTCCGGGAGGGGATTTTTTATTTTCGCTCTTCGGCCCGCTTGGCTTGGTAGGCTTTGATCAACTCTTCGGAGATCTGTCTCGGCACCGGGGCATATTTGAGGAATTCCATCGTGAATTCCCCCTTTCCCTGCGTGCCGCTGCGCAGATCGGTCGAGAAACCGAACATTGCGGAGAGAGGAACTTCGGCTTCGATCTGAACGAAGCTGTCGTTGCTCTGCGTCCCGGTAATGATTCCTCGCCGTTGGTTGATCAGCCCCATCACGCCCCCCTGAAACTCCACCGGCGCTTCGCAGCCGAGCTTCATGATCGGCTCGAGGATGACCGGGCGTCCTTGCGGATAGGCCTCGCGGAACGCCGCCATGGCGCAGATCTTAAACGCCATTTCGGAAGAGTCGACCGGGTGGGACGCGCCGTCGTTGATGACGACCCGGACCCCGACCACCGGGAACCCGATCAGCGTGCCGGTCTTCACCTGCTCGCGGAATCCCTTTTCGCAAGCCGGGATGAATTCGCGGGGAATGGCCCCCCCCTTGATATCATCGACGAACTCGAACGTTTCCACCGCGTCGGCCGGAAGCGGCTCGATGTAGCCGCCGATCTTCGCGAATTGGCCGGAGCCGCCGGTCTGTTTCTTGTGTGTATAAACGAAGTCGGCCCGTTGAGAGACCGTCTCGCGGTAGGCGACCTGCGGCTGTCCGTTCTGGACTTCGCAGTTGTATTCCCGCTTGATCCGCTCCATGTAGATGTCGAGATGGAGCTCGCCCATTCCCGAGATAATCGTCTGGGCGCTCTCCTCATCGCGATGGACGCGGAAGGTCGGATCTTCTCTCGTAAAGCGATTGAGCGCTTTGGAGAAGTTTCCGGCGCCCGCTTTGTCTTTCGGCCAAACCGCCAAGGAGATGACCGGATCGGGAACATGCATCGAGGTCATCGTGTAATGAACTGTGCCGTCGGTGAAGGTGTCTCCGGAGGCGCAATCGACGCCGAACATGGCGCAGATATCGCCCGCCTCGGCGCTTTCAATATCGTGCATCTCATCGGCATGCATCCGGACCAGCCGGGAGACGCGGATCTTCTTCCCATTCGTCGAATTGTGGATGACATCGCCCTTGCTCAGTTTTCCCTGGTAAATGCGGGTGTAGGTCAACTGCCCGTAGCGTCCGTCTTCGAGCTTGAAGGCCAGCATGACGAGCGGCTTGTCGGGGCGACTTTCCAAAATGACCTTGGCTTCGTTGTTGCCCTGATCGTGGGCCTGGTTCGTCACCTCGGTCGGATCGGGGAGGTAATGCCCGACGCCGTCGAGCAGGAGTTGGACCCCCTTGTTCTTGAAGGCCGATCCCATCATCACCGGGATCAGTTGAAGGCCGATCGTTGCTTTTCGGACCGCCTTTCGGAGTTCCTCGGTCGAAACCGGTTTTTCTTCCAAAAACTTCTCGGCAATGGCATCGTCGAAGTCGGCGACCGCCTCGACCAGGCTATGGCGAAGCTCTTCCGCCCGCGGCTTTAAATCGGCCGGGATCTCTTCCTCACGGATGTTTTCTCCATTGTCGCCGTCGAAGTAGTAAGCCCGCATGTTGGTGAGATCGATCACGCCGCTGAAGTCGTTTTCCGCGCCGATCGGCATGGTGAGAGGATGGGCGTTGTGCCCGAGCTTCTCACGCAGCTGCTTGATTACGCGGAACGGGTCGGCTCCCGATCGATCCAACTTGTTGATGAAGGCGATTCGCGGAATTTTATATCGGCGCATCTGCCGGTCGACGGTAATCGACTGGCTCTGCACGCCGGAGACTCCGCAGAGAACCAGGATGGCGGCATCCAACACCCGAAGGGCCCGTTCGACCTCGATGGTGAAATCGACGTGGCCCGGCGTATCGATGATGTTGATGACGTTGTCCTTCCAGGTGCAATAGGTGGCGGCCGATTGGATGGTGATTCCTTTCTCCCGCTCCAGCTCCATGGAGTCCATCTTTGCGCCGACGCCCGATTTTCCCCGGACCTCTTCGATCTTATGGATCTTCCCGGTGTAGTAAAGTATTCGTTCTGTCAGGGTCGTCTTACCGGAAT
>SCUR01000474.1 GCA_004297235.1 Candidatus Manganitrophaceae bacterium
GTTCAGTATTGTCGGTCCGTGACGAGGGCTCAACCGACCCGCGTCATCTCTCGGCCTGGGTACCTTCATCGTTTCTCCATTCACGAAAGAAGATCGTCGTGACCGATCCTCTCCTTTCATCTGTCAAGCTTTAAAATAGAGACCCGAAACGACATCCGATCCATTTCTCATCCAATTCTCATCTGATAATTATGCCACTTTTTTTAAGATATAGCGCACAGAAGTTATTGTTTTATTTAAATTTTATATAAATAAATACAATTAGCAGTAATAATTGCCGAGAAAAACATGTAACCCTTTTTCGGAGTAAAAGGAGGGGTTGTCAATCGATAATAGACGGTGAGACGAGCACCAAAGAAAGATACAGAAAATAAAAGGAAAGTCGGTATTGAAGACTACTCTGTCGCTGAACGAAACTCCCGAATCACCACCCCTTCCACCCCCATCTTGACCAACCCGTCGATATCGAGCTTCGCCTCGGCCTGATGGATCGCCTCCAGGCGGGCGCGGACGGCGGGGTGTGGCGGGATGAAGAGACGGCAGCAGTCTTGATCGGGCTGAATCGAAATCGGATAGGTCCCGATCTCCTGCGCCACGGCGATAATCTCATCTTTGTTGAAACCGATGAGGGGACGAAGGATCGGCAGCTCGGCGACCTCTTGGATGACGGCAAGATTCTCCAACGTCTGCGAGGCGACCTGTCCGACGCTCTCGCCGGTCAAGAGCGCCTTGGCCCGCTCCCGTCCTGCCAACGCTTGAGCGATCCGGACCATGAACCGGCGGTAAAGAACGACTCGGAGCGCGGGGGGTGCGCTTGTCACGATGTGGCGCTGGACCTCTCCGAAAGGAACGGCATAAAGCCGGGAGTGGAATTGATAAGCGGTCAGATGTTCCACCAGCTCCTCCGCCTTCTCCCAAGAGGCCTTGGTGACAAAGGGATAGCTGTGGAAGTGGATGAAGGAAACGGTGCATCCCCGCTTCATCATCTGGTAGGAGGCGACCGGCGAGTCGATGCCGCCGGAGATCAACGCGGCGACCGGGCCGGAGACGCCGACCGGAAGCCCGCCGGGCCCCTTGTGTTTTTCGGTGTAGATCAGCGCCTCTCTCGGGAGGATTTCAACGTGGAAAGTCCGCTCCGGATTTTCCAGATCGACCCGCGCGCCGCTCTTCTCTTCCACAAATCGCCCCAGCCGCTCGTTTAACTCCTGCGACCGGATCGGATAGCCTTTATCCCCCCGGCGGGCCGACATCCGAAAACTTCCGAAAGGCTTTTCCGAAACGAGCAGGGCGATCGTCTCCTCGATTTCCTCGTAGCGGGTCGATCGTCGCCAGGCAGGCGAGTAGTTGGCGATTCCAAAGACCCGTCTCAGCCGCGAGACGATCTCCGTCCAGTTCGCCCCCTCCTCCAAGAAGAGAATAATCCTCCCCCGCGGCGCAACGATTTTTTGAACGCCGAGGCCCTGGGTCGCCTTCTGGATGTTCTCCATTAATTGACGGACGAAGAGGGGACGGTTGTCCCCCTTGAGGGCAATCTCATGGTAATGAACGACCAAGCTGTTGGGCGGCATTGCGGTCATAACGGGGCATCATAACATGAGCGGCGAAGGGATGCCAATAAGAACCCGTGAGGCGTTAGGCGTGAGGCGTCAGGGGTGAAGTCAAAAGCTTTCAATCTTTTACCCCTCACGCCTCACGTTCCCTTCTTTGTCGCCTCACGGCATTTAAGGCTTCACCGTTCTTTGAGGCACCTGCCTCCCCTCTTCCAAATCAAGCAGATCGATCCAGCTGGTGATATCGGTTCGATTGGGAGCGACCCGCTCGCGGGTTTTGAGAAAGCGCTCGCGGCTCTCCTCGTTCTGCGGCGTTCGGATTAGAAACTCCCTATTCCAGGCGTCAATCTGCTCCGGCGTGTGAATTTTGGCATTTTGCCGCAGCCAGGCGACGATTCCCGGATCGTCTCTCTCCGTCGCCGTCTTCAGGAACGGATCGGCGTCGACACCGAGAAACGTTAAAAGCAACTGATCGAGCGGACAGGGGTAGATGTACTCTCCGAGCGTGCCGGCCGCCTTTGCCCGGGCCTTGTCGGCCATCCGGGCGAGGTGCGCGTAGCCGCCGAGCTTTTCATGGGGGCTCCTCGGAAACAGCTTCGTCAAATCGAGTGCTTTTCCCTTCATCATCGTCTTCTCCTTCAGGTCTTCGGATAGTCCCAGTGTAGCCGATCTGGCCCGCCGCTTCAATCACATCCATCGTCTCTATACAAAGGGGGATCATCCGAAGAGATTAATTGTCCTACCGACGCGCTTCCTTATACAATCTGGTTATTGGGCCGGGGCTGCTTATCTAAGAAGGAGAAGCATGAAAGCACCGATCGGAAAGAAACGCTGGGCGATCGCGGAGGGCTATATTCCAGGATGGAGTCATGGGCCGGGGCCGCAGATGACCAGCCACGAGACCGCCTGCCTCCTCAACACCGCCGACCAAGAGGCCCATATCCAGATCATGATTTACTTTAGCAACCGGGAGCCGGCCGGACCTTACGAAGTCACGGTTCCGGCGCGCCGCACCCGCCACATTCGCTTCAACGATCTGAAAGATCCGGAGCCGATTCCCCTCGACACCGATTTTGCCAGCGTGATCGAGTCGGACGTACCGATCGTCGTTCAACATACCCGGCTCGATTCCCGCCAAGCCGAAAACGCCTTGATGACAACCATCGCATATGCAGGCAACGAATAGAACGGATAGAAGGAGGAACGCTCATGGCTGAAACGGTCAGCGACTTTCTGGTTCAGAGACTACTTGACTGGGGCATCACCCGCATCTACGGCTATCCCGGAGACGGCATCAACGGCATCATGGGAGCGCTCAACCGCGCGGGGGACCGGCCGGAGTTCGTCCAGGTTCGTCACGAGGAGATGGCCGCCTTCATGGCCTGCGCCCACGCCAAGTTCACCGGCGACATCGGCGTCTGCCTCGCCACCTCGGGACCAGGAGCGATTCATCTTCTCAACGGTCTCTATGACGCCCAGATGGACCATCAGGCGGTCTTGGCGATCGTCGGGCAGGCGCATCGCAGCTCGATGGGAGGACATTTTCAACAGGAAGTCGATCTTCAGACCCTCTTCAAAGATGTGGCGCATGAATATGTTCAGACGGCGATGGATGCGGTGCAGGTGCGCCATCTGATCGATCGGGCCATTCGAATCGCGAAGGCGGAGCGGACCGTCACCTGTATTATTCTGCCGGGTGACGTCCAGGAACTGGAGGCAGTCCCGCACCCGCCGCGGAAACATGGAATGATCTTCTCCGGAATCGGCTACAGCGCGCCTCGGGTGATCCCGGCGGAAAACGATCTGCGCCGCGCAGCGGAGGTCCTCAACGCCGGAGATCGCGTCGCCATTTTGGTCGGCTCCGGCGCGCTGCGCGCGGCGGATGAGGTGGTGGAAGTCGCGGAGATCCTCGGCGCCGGCGTGGCGAAAGCGCTCTTGGGAAAAGCGGTCTTGCCGGACGATCTTCCCTACGTCACCGGATCGATCGGACTGCTCGGCACCCGGCCGAGCTGGGATATGATGATGAACTGCGACACCCTTTTCATGATCGGGAGCCGATTCCCCTACTCCGAATTTCTGCCGCCGGAAGGACAGGCGCGAGGGGTGCAGATCGACCTCGACGGACGGATGCTCAGCATGCGTTATCCAATGGAGGTGAATCTAACCGGCGACAGCGCCGAAACGCTGCGGGCTTTGATTCCTTATCTGAGAAGAAAAACCAATCTAGCGTGGCGGCAGGCGATTGAAGAGAGCATCGCCGAGTGGTGGCGCGTTTTGGAAGCGCGCGCCATGGCCCCGGCCAACCCCCTCAACCCGCAACGGGTCTTCTGGGAGCTCTCCCCGCGCCTTCCGGAGAACTGCATTATCGCCTGCGATACCGGCACGGTGACCAATTGGTATGCCCGCGACATCAAAATCCGGCGGGGGATGCTCGCCTCGGCCTCCGGCAATCTCGCGACGATGGGACCGGGGATGCCGTATGCCATCGCCGCCAAATTCGCCTTTCCCGACCGGCCGGTCTTCGCCATTGTCGGCGATGGCGCGATGCAGATGAACGGAATGAACGAGCTGATCACCGTCGCCAAATACTGGAAGCAGTGGCGGAATCCGCAGATGGTCATTCTGGTCATCAACAACCATGATCTGAACATGGTGACCTGGGAGCAGCGGGCGATGGTTGGCGATCCGAAGTTTGTCGCTTCCCAGGATCTCCCCGACTTTCCCTACGCGCGGCATGCCGAATCGATCGGACTGAGGGGAATTCGCGTCGACTCGCCCGACGCCGTCGGTCCCGCCTGGGAGCAGGCGTTCATGGCCGACCGGCCGATCGTGGTGGAGGCGATCACCGATCCGAATGTCCCGCCGCTGCCGCCGCACATCACCTTCGAGCAAGCAAAGTCGTTCGCCATGTCGATCTTAAAGGGAGATCCCGATGCCTTCGGTGTGATCCGTCAATCGTTCAGAGACATGGTCGAGCCGTATCTTTCGCGCAGAGGGAAATAATGGATCGGGTCCCGATCGAGCGGATCGATCTGTCGGTCTACCGCATCCCGACCGATTTCCCCGAGTCGGACGGGACCTTTGAGTGGGATCATACGATCCTCGTGGTGGTGGAGGCGACCGCCGGCGCCATTCGCAGCCTCGGCTATAGCTACGCCGACACCGCGACGGCGCAGTTGATCCGCGATGTCCTTGCCCCGAAAATTCAAGGAGCGGATGCGATGGCGGTGACCGGCTGCTGGATCGAGATGGTCCGCGCCATCCGCAACCTCGGCCGTCCGGGAATCGCCTCCATGGCGATCGCCGCCGTCGATAATGCGCTCTGGGATCTCAAGGCGCGGCTGCTGAACCTTCCGCTTGTGACTCTCCTCGGCGCGGTCCGCGACGGCATCCCCGCCTACGGCAGCGGCGGCTTTACCTCCTACTCGATCCCACAGCTTCAGAAACAGCTCGGCGGCTGGGTCGCCGAGGGGATGACCCGGGTCAAGATGAAGATCGGCCGACATTCCGATCAGGATGTCGCGCGGGTTCAAGCCGCGCGCGAAGCGATGGGGTCGGGTCCGGAACTCTTCGTCGACGCCAATGGGGCATACGGCCGACAACAGGCGCTCGGCATGGCCGAGGCGTTCGAGAAATTCGGCGTGACCTGGTTTGAGGAGCCGGTCTCCTCGGACGATCTCGAAGGGCTCCATCTTCTCCGGGATCAAGGTCCGGCAGGGATGGCGATCGCCGCCGGAGAGTACGGCTATGATCTCCCCTATTTCGAACGGATGCTCGAAGCGAAGGCGGTCGACATTCTTCAAGCCGACGCCACCCGATGCGCCGGGATTACCGGGTTCCATCAGGTCGGCGCTCTCTGCGCGGCGCGCTCGATGCCGCTGTCGGCCCACACGGGACCGTCGCTCCACACCCATCCCTGCTGCGCGCTGACTCAGGCGGTCCATGTCGAATATTTTTACGACCACGCCCGCATCGAACAGATGCTCTTCGACGGCGCTCGGGTCCCCGTCGACGGGGTGCTGAAACCCGACCTCTCCCGGCCCGGCCTCGGATTGGAACTAAAACGCGCGGACGCCGAGAAGTATGCGATGGGATAAAGAGATTTCGGATTGCGGAATGCGGATTGCGGGGTAAAAAAATACAAAGCGGTTTTGGTTTTCAATCCGCACTTCGAAATCCGCAATCCGAAATCGTTAATAGCGGAGGTTTCTATGAAATCGGATTGGCACGACACTCTGGCATTATTGGGCCGCATCTTGATTGCGGCGATCTTCCTGATGTCGGGACTCAACAAGATCATGGCCCCCGGACAGACGCAGGGCTACATGGCGCAGTTCGGAATACCGCTGACCGGCCCGCTTCTCGTCGGTGCGATTCTTCTGGAAGTCGGTGGAGGACTCTCCATTCTGCTCGGCGCTTTTACATTCTGGGGAAGCTTGGCCCTGCTGATCTTCATGATCCCGACGACCCTCATCTTCCATACGAATTTCGCTGATCCGAATCAGGTGATCCACTTCATGAAGAACCTGGCGATCACCGGCGGCATCCTCTATGTGATGGAGGCCGGGCCGGGACGGATCAGCGTCGATGCCAAACGAAAGCCCGAATCGGCTCGCCGGATCGAGGCGATCGCACGACGAAGAGCCGCGTAATCGGAAAAGGAGAAGAGGCGATGAAAAAGAGCACGCCACCCGGTTCCACCGAGACCGATGCGACGGCGCTGGCCGAAGCTCTCCGCTCCCGCATCGGCGGCGAGGTGCGGTTTGACGCCGGCAGCCGCGCCCTCTACGCCACCGACAGTTCCGACTACCGACAGGTGCCGATCGGCGTGGTGGTTCCCAAAGAGGTCAACGATGTCGTTGAGACGGTAGCGCTCTGCCGCGCTTTCGGCGTCCCGATTCTCGCCCGGGGCGGTGGAACCAGTCTCGCCGGGCAGTGCTGCAACATCGCGGTGGTGATCGACTTCTCCAAATACATGCACCACATTCTCGATCTCGACCCCGAAAAGAAACAGGCTCGCGTGCAGCCGGGGCTGGTCCTCGATGATCTGCGAAATGCGGCGGAGCGGCATCACTTGACCTTCGCCCCCGATCCGGCGACGCACAATCACTGCACCCTCGGCGGGATGATCGGCAACAACTCCTGCGGCGTCCACTCGGTGATGGGGGGAAAGACCGACGACAACATCGACACGCTGGAGATTCTCACCTATGACGGCATTCGGATGCAGGTCGGTCCCACCTCCGAAGCGGAGCTTCATCAAATCATCCAAGAGGGAGGACGCCGCGGCTCCATCTACGCGCAGCTCAAGTCGCTTCGGGATCGGTATGCCGATCTGATCCGCAGACGGTATCCTCACATCCCGCGCCGCGTCTCGGGCTACAATCTCCCCTGGCTCCTTCCGGAGAAAGGGTTTCACGTAGCGCGCGCGCTGGTCGGCTCGGAGTCGACCTGTGTCCTCGTGCTCGAAGCGACGACCCGCCTGGTCGACAGCCCCCCCGGCCGATCGCTGCTGGTCCTCGGCTATCCCGATATCTACACCGCCGCCGATCACGTTCCGGAAATAATGGATTACGGACCGATTGGGTTGGAAGGGATCGACGACCATCTCGTCGGCTACATGCGCCGGAAGGGACTGCACATGGGCGATCTTCCGCTTCTTCCGGAGGGAGCGGGATGGCTGGTCGTCGAGTTCGGCGGGACAAATAAAGAAGAAGCGGATGAGCGCGCCCGCCGGGCGATGGACGATCTGGAAAAGGGGGATCACCCCCCGACAATGAAGCTCTACGACGATCCCAAGCAGGAGAAGATGATTTGGGAGATCCGCGAGTCGGGGTTAGGAGCGACCGCCTTCGTCCCGGGCGAGCCGGTCACCTGGGAGGGATGGGAAGACTCGGCGGTCGCGCCGGAGAAGCTGGGCGAATACCTCCGGGCGTTCCGCCGACTGCTCCACCGCCACGGCTACAAGTGCGCCCTCTACGGCCATTTCGGACAGGGCTGTCTTCACACGCGCATCGATTTTGATCTGGTCACGGCAAAGGGAATTCAAATTTATCGTTCTTTCATTGAAGACGCGGCCGATCTGGTGATCCGACTCGGCGGCTCCTTCTCCGGGGAGCATGGCGACGGACAATCCCGCGCCGAGCTGCTGCCGAAGATGTTCGGGGAGGAGTTGATTCAGGCGTTTAATGAATTTAAGTCGATCTGGGACCCGGACTGGAAAATGAATCCAGGAAAGATCGTCAAGCCGTACCGGATCGATCAAAATCTTCGGCTCGGAACCGACTATCATCCGCCCCAGCCAAACACCTACTTTCAGTTTCCGGATGACGAGCATAGCTTCGCACACGCCGCGCTGCGCTGCGTCGGCGTCGGGGAGTGCCGGCGAGAGATCGGGAAGACGATGTGCCCCAGCTATCAGGCGACCCGCGAAGAGAAGCACTCCACCCGCGGACGGGCCCATCTTCTCTTCGAGATGCTCCAGGGCAACCCCCTCACCGGCGGCTGGCGGGCAGATCAGGTGGAAGATGCGCTCGATCTCTGCCTCTCCTGTAAGGGATGCAAAGGGGACTGCCCGGTCAATGTGGACATGGCCACCTACAAGGCGGAATTCCGCGCCCATTATTATAAGGGGCGGCTGCGGCCGATGACCGCCTACAGCTTCGGGCTGATCTACTGGTGGGCTCGGCTCGCGTCGAAGGTCCCGGGGATTGCGAATTTTTTTACCCAGACCCCCGGCTTGAGCGAAATCGCCAAACGGCTCTCCGGGATGGCCCCCCAACGGCGGATCCCCGTCTTTGCGCCCGAGACCTTCAAAGAATGGTTCTTCAAGCGTCCTCAATACAATGACGGCAGACCGGAAGTGATCCTCTGGCCAGATACCTTCAACAACTACTTCTTCCCCGACACCGCCAAAGCCGCCGTCGACGTGTTGGAGGCGACCGGTTATCATGTGACGGTTCCGCGCCCCTCGCTCTGCTGCGGGCGGCCGCTTTATGATTTCGGTTTTCTCGATCTCGCGCAGCGTCTCTGGCGGCAGACCCTCGATCAGTTGCGGCCGCAGATCGAAGCGGGAATTCCCGTGGTCGGATTGGAGCCGAGCTGCGTCGCCGCCTTTCGGGACGAGCTGATCAACCTCTTTCCGACCGATCAAGATGCAAAGCGCCTCTCCCGTCAGACCTTTACGCTGAGCGAGTTTCTGGAGAAGAACGCACCCCACTTTCAGCCGACGCCGCTGGCCCGCAAAGCGGTGGTCCACGGCCATTGCCACCATAAGGCCATCATGAAATTCGATGACGAGGAGAAGGTCCTCTCTCGGCTCGGACTCGATTTTCAGATCCTCGACTCCGGCTGCTGCGGGATGGCCGGCGCCTTTGGCTTCGAGCGGGATCACTATGACGTTTCGACGGCCGTGGGTGAATTGGTCCTTCTGCCCGCGGTGCGAAGCGCCGATCCCGAAACGTTGATCATCGCCGACGGCTTCAGTTGCCGCGAACAGATAGCCCAGACGACCGGGCGGCGGGCGCTGCACCTTGCGGAGGTGATTCGGATGGCGATCCGGGAGCTCCCCCCGCTTCGAGACGGCCGGCGCGGAGCGGGAAAAAGGGAGTTTGCTCCGAGCCCGGTTGAAACAAACGGCTCCCCTGTTGGGAGCGGGGGCCGTGCTCGCCGGGGCCGCCCTCGCTTGGGGATTGAAGAGGAGGAACACCTTATGAAAGTACGACTGATCCGGAGTCCATGTGCATGTGGTCGTTGGAAAGTCGGACGGGACGGCGCACGGCGGCCATCTTTTGGGAGGACCTGTCTGGGCGACGCTCGAAGTCGCGATGACCGAATCTCCCGAGCCGCTGCGGCGGGAGATTGATAGAGAGACGGGACTCGCCCTGCTTCGTCTGTAACCCAATAACAAAGCGTCAAGTATCGGGAGAAAAATGATGAATCAAGATAAAAAGTCTGACGGGAGGACTGAAGTGGTCGTGATCACCGGCGCGTCGGCCGGCGTCGGACGCGCCCTCGTCCGGGAATTCGCCCAGCGAAAAGCGAAGATCGGCCTTCTGGCCAGAGGAAAGGACGGATTGGAAGGGGCGCGAAAGGAGGTCGAAGCGGCCGGCGGAGAAGCACTTGTCCTCCCGACCGATGTCGCCGACCCCGATCAGGTGGAAGCGGCGGCCGCCGCGGTTGAGCAGGCCTTCGGGCCGATCGACATCTGGGTGAACAACGCGATGGTGACGGTTATCTCCCCGTTCAAGGAGATGACCGCCGCCGAGTTCAGGCGGGTCACCGAGGTGACCTACCTCGGTGCTGTCTACGGCACGATGGCGGCGCTGAAGCGGATGTTGCCGCGCGATCGGGGAACGATCGTCCAGGTCGGCTCCGCGCTCGCCTACCGCTCGATCCCGCTGCAGTCGGCCTACTGCGGCGCGAAACATGGGATCAAAGGGTTTACCGATTCGATCCGATCGGAATTGATCCACGACAAAAGCCGCGTGCGGATTACGATGGTGCAGCTCCCGGCGCTGAACACCCCCCAATTCAGCTGGGCGAAGACGCGGCTTCCGAACCAGCCGCAGCCGGTCCCGCCGATCTTCCAGCCCGAGGTGGCGGCCGAGGCGATCTACTGGGCCGCCCATCACGACCGCCGGGAGCTCTCCGTCGGCTGGCCGACGGTGAAGGCGATCGAGGGGAACAAGGTTATCCCCGGCTTCCTCGACTGGTATCTCGCCGGCTTCGGCTACACCGGGCAGCAGACCGACCAGCCGGTCGATCCGAACCGGCCGGACAATCTTTGGGAGCCGGTCCCGGGGGACCATGGAGCGCACGGCCTCTTTGACAAAAAGGCCAAGCCGTTGAGCATGCAGCTATCGATCGATCTTCGGCGCGGCTGGGCCGCCGCTGGCGTGGCACTGCTCGCCGTTGCGATCGGCGCCCTGCTCAACGCGCGTTAGCGGCCCTTCCGAGCGAGCGCGGTTCCCTGATAGGTCTGCTGCTCGTCGGAGAGCCGGACCATGTCGTAAATTAAATAGCCGTTCGTGGCGCGGGCGGTCTCGCGGGAATACCCCATCACCAAGTAGATCAGAATCGAGAGAACGGCGAGACCGATGAGCATTCGCGGGGCCGAGCGATCGGGCCGGATCGGCTCCGCCCTTCCCTCCCCGGTTCCCATCCCTCGATACGCGGCGAGAAAATAGATCCAGCTGACCAGCCCTACGAACACCAGGACCGATGCCGCGAAATATTTATTCGGCTGCATCTTTCCCAGTGGATTGATCTTCAGATCGGTGATGAGATGAGCGAACGGAATATTCTGGATCTGGTAAGGAAGCGCAAAGACGATCGCCGCGAGGATGACGGCGGCCAGCGCAACCGGCATGTAACCGTCGAATGAAGCCGGCCGGGATTGGCTCGACTTCACCATTTTGTAGATATAGAACGATCCGACCACGATCAGGAGACCATATAAAAGCGCCACCAGATCGAAGAGCCACGAACGATTTCCGAGCATCAGGGTGAAGAAGACCTGCGGCTCCGTGTAGCGGATCTGCCGCATGTAGAGAAATCCGATAAACGGCATTACCAGCAGCGCGCCGAACCCGATGGCGAAGAAAACCCGACCGGCCCATTGATAATGGGCCCGGTCCTCTTCCCGCTTCGCGCGAAGAAGTCCGATCGCCGAGATTCCGGCGAGAGCGAAACCGGCCCAGACCAGGTTTCCGAAAATGCGATGCACGTCGAGACGGATCATCGTCGGATTGAAGAGCCGGGCCCAAAACAACTCCGGGGGGGCCGGCGTCAACATGTAGGAAGCGACCATATCGATCATGAACATCGCGATGAGGGAAGAGCCGGCCGCCAGCCAGGCGAACGAAAGGTGAAGCCCCCTTTTTATGCCCGGCGCCAGCGTCCAGGCCCAGCCGTAATACCAGGCATAGGCAAAGATCGCCTCGCCGAGGAAGAAGCCGGCTTCGAGAATAAACGGCCAGAACATGATCCGGAAGAGAGTGCTCCAGAAGTGCGGCCAGAAGACATTCAGGGAAATGACCAGAACCACCCCCATGAACGAGATCGTCCCGGTGGTCAGGGCCAGCGTAAAGGCGAGGGTGTGCGCCAGCCGCCCCCATCGCGCTTCCCGGCTGCGGTAATGGATCGTGGCCACCAGCGCGCCGATCACCGACGTGCCGACGATGAAGGTAGCGAAGAGGGCATGCGACAGCGCCGCCACGGCGATGGCGATCCGCCCCCACAGCATCGGAATATTCAGCGGCTCCAACGGCATGATCCCCTCCTTGATTTATCCTCTCGGCTCCGGACGACCCGATGTCCCTCCTTTTTGAGGAGGGGTCCCGGTCGACTCCGGCGTCTCACCGCGGGTCAGAAACTTCGGCGCCCGCGCCTCGTCCTGCAGTGAGATCATCCCCCGGACGGTGTCGGGCCGCCGCGCCGTCTCCCGGATCGTCCCCATCGTCCAATAAGTGAAAAGCGCAATCGCCCCCAACATCATCGCCAGGCGGCGGGCGCCGGTCCGGTTCAACCGCTCCCCTCCCGCCGCGTTCCACTCCCGCCACCCGGTGTAAAGATAAAACAAGCTCAGCGCGACAAGCGCAAAGGTGAAGAGGCGGCGCACTGTCGGAACCTCGACGAAGACCACCATCAAGGCGGCGCTCAAAATGAGCGCTCCCTCTGCGAGGAGCGAGCCCTTTCTCTCGGACCGCGTCTTACGCAACAAAAAATGACTTCCCACAAAGAGAAGGGCGATGAGAATGAATTGAAGATAAACCCATCCCTGGTAGCGGCCCTGGATCGTCTGCCGATAAGCTTCGGGAGCCGCATGGCGAATCTGCGTGGCATAAAGCAGCCCGGTGAACGGTTGGATCAGAAGCGCCCCGAGGCCGACCAGAAACCCGACCTTGAAGAGATGGAGATAATAAAGCTCATCGGGATGCCCTTTTTTTCTCCCCAGCCTCCAGCCGGCATAGGCGGCGATGGCGAACCCGCCGAAGACGAAATTCCCGAAGAAGCGATGAATCACCAGCGGGATCCAGGTGGGATTGAAGAGGCTCCACCCGCTCCCCTGGCCGGCGGTCGGCGTCAGCATATAAGAGCCGATGCCGTCCAAAATCGTCACCCAAACCAGGGCAAAGAGCGCCGCCGAAAAACCGAGGACAAGATGGAGCCGCCGGTTGCGCCGCCGGATCGGCTCCCAATAATGGTAGTAAGGATAGAGCGTAAAGAGAAGGAGGAAGAAAGCGGCGATCCCCAGATAGACCGGATACCGGAACCGGTTGAAGATCCAGGTATTCGTAAGGGGGAAGAGGCCGACGAAGAGCTCCACCATGATCACCGCGAGCACCGTGCTGGCGGTAAAAGTGATCAGCGTAAACCGGGTCAGCCCGTACGCCGCCTGCATATGGAGCCGGCTCGATCGCTCCATCGACTCAAAGACCGGGGCGATGATAACGAAGCTGACCGCCAAGCTCGCGAGCGCGATGTGCAGCAGGCTGAAAATCCCGACCGCCACACTGTTTCCGATGAGGGGAAAGTGGACGGGGCCTAATTTTTCAAGAATCTCGGGC
>SCUR01000475.1 GCA_004297235.1 Candidatus Manganitrophaceae bacterium
GCCGTCTGTGAGGAGGAGGCGGGTTTCATCATCTATTGGCGCACTATCGGCCACAACACTGGATAAGGAGGAAAACCATGACGAATTTGCGAGCCCAAAAAATCGAGGAACTAAAAAATGGCTTTAAGGGAGAGATTCTTCTTCCGAGCGACGGGGCCTACGAAAGCGCACGCAAGATCTGGAACGCGATGATCGACAAGCGCCCCGCGATCATCGCTCGCTGCGCCACCACGTCGGACGTCGTCCGCGGGGTGAACTTCGCGAGAGACAACGGGCTCTTGCTCGCCGTCCGCGGCGGCGGGCACAACATCGCCGGCAATGCCCTGTGCGACGACGGGCTCGTGGTCGACCTTTCGAAGATGAAGGCCGCGCGAGTGGACCCCGCCGGGCGCCGCGTGACCATCGAAGGGGGCGCCACGCTCGCGGACCTCGACGCCGCCACCCAGGCCCACGGCCTCGCCACGCCGGTCGGCATCAACTCCACCACCGGCATCGCCGGACTGACGCTCGGCGGGGGCTTCGGTTGGCTCAGTCGCAAGTACGGCATGACGGTTGATAACCTCGAGTCCGCCGAGGTCGTGACCGCAGCCGGCGAGGTGGTGCGCGCCAGCGCGACCGAGCGCCCCGATCTCTTCTGGGCCCTTCGAGGCGGCGGGGGCAACTTCGGCGTGGTCACCCGCTTTGAATTCCGACTCCACCCTGTCGGCCCCAACGTCTTGAGCGGGCTCATCGTCTACCCGATCTCCGAGGCGAAGTCGGTACTGCGGCAGTACCGCGAATTCCTCGCCAATGCGCCGGAAGAGCTCTCGGTCTGGATCGTCCTTCGACATGCGCCGCCACTGCCGTTCCTCCCCCAGGAGGTCCACGGCAAAGGAATCCTCGCGCTCGCGCTGATCTATACGGGTGACCCGAAGCAGGGTGAGCCGCTCATCGAGCCGTTGCGCAACTTCGGCGCCCCCCTGGGCGAACACGTCGGCGTTCAGCCTTACGTCGCCTGGCAGCAGGCGTTTGACCCGCTGCTCACCGCCGGCGCGCGCAATTATTGGAAGTCCCACAATTTCTCGACACTCAAGGACGGGCTCTTCGACATTGTTCTCGCGCACATCGGGAAATTGCCGTCGCCTCAGTGCGAGATTTTTTTCGGCGCCATCGGCGGCGCCACCACACGGCCGGCCCCAGGCTCCGCGGCGTACCCGCACCGCGACGTCAAATTCGTCATGAACTTCCACGGCCGTTGGGAGAACCCGGCCGACGATACGCGCTGCATCGGCTGGGCGCGCGACTTCTTCGATGCTTCGGCGCCCTTCGCCAGCGGCGGCGTCTACGTCAATTTCCTTACCGCCGACGAAAACGATCGCGTACGCTCCGCTTATGGCCCGAACTACGATCGCCTCGCCCAGGTGAAGCGCAAGTATGACCCGAACAACCTCTTTCGTATGAACCAGAATATCGAGCCGGCCTGAGAAAACAAGCTGTACCCAACGCACCGGTTCCAGCGGACGGCATTCCGCCATCGCTGGACCCGGTGCGTTGGGCCAAAATTCCTGGAACGACTCTCCCCTCTTCATCTCGGCATGAATCCTCTGTTTCATTAAAAACCGATGGACTCGGAGCCGACCCTCCGAATCTGTTAGAATTTCGGATCATCTCCCCGCCACGACCGACCTGCGATTGATTTATCTATTTCTCTCCGGATATAATTCCTTCTGATCCAAAACCGAAACGGTCATCATGAAATTCCCCTTCACCCCTTGCGGAGAAATCAAATGGGCAGCAATCCGATCGTCTGGTTTGAAATCTATGTCCAAGACATCGATCGCGCCAAGCGGTTCTATGAGTCGGTCTTTCAAATCAAGTTACGGAAACTCAATTCGCCGATTCCGGGCGTGGAGCTCTGGGCGTTTCCAGCCGAGATGAATCATCCCGGCGCGTCCGGCGCTCTGGTCAAAATGGAAGGATTCGCCTCCGGCGGCAACGCCACCCTGGTCTATTTCCATTGCGACGACTGCGCCGTGGAGGCGGAGCGTGCGGCCCGTTCCGGCGGACGCATCCAACGGCCCAAGACCTCCATCGGCGAATACGGCCAGATCGCGCGGGTCTACGATACAGAGGGAAATATGATCGGCCTGCATTCGATGAAATAAAATCATGCCGGCCGGAAGGAGGATGCAGATGACCATTCCGAAAATCACCCCTTGTTTATGGTTCGACAACCAAGCCGAAGAGGCGGCGAAGTTTTATATCTCCGTCTTCAAGAAGGGCAAGATCGGCAAAATGACCCGCTTCGGAAAAGAGGGCTTCGAGATCCACGGACGGCCGGAGGGATCGGTGATGACCGTGGAATTTGAGATCAACGGCCAGACGTTCACCGCACTTAACGGCGGCCCGGTCTTCAAATTCAACGAGGCGATTTCGCTTCAAGTCCCTTGCGAAACGCAGGAAGAGATCGACTACTACTGGAATAAACTTTCCGAAGGGGGAGAAAAGGGACAGTGCGGCTGGCTGAAAGACAAATACGGCCTCTCCTGGCAGGTCTTTCCGAAAGGGATCGACGAATGGGTTGGCGATCCCAACTCCGAAAAATCGCAGCGGGCGATGAAAGCGATGCTTCAAATGGAGAAGATCGACCTCGCGAAGCTCCAGCGCGCGTATGAAGGATAAGCTCGGCCCGACAGAAGCTCGATAAGGGTCGCTCGGAAAGTTATGAATGTGACCGGCCACTTTAACGGACGCATCAGAAGGGATCAACGCGACGCATGGCTCGGGTGATGGAAAGCCGATTCTCGACGATCGTAAAATGGGCCGGCGGGATCACGGCCTTGATGACGCTGGCGACCGGGCTGTACAAAATCACCGAATCTTTGTACGAGCGCCGCGAACGACAGCGCCAGGTCGCCGAGCTGTTGCAGGTCGCCGAGAATCAGCAGAGCCGGAACGCGTTTTCCGAGGCGTGGGAAAGTCTCGAGGCCGCGCGCAAACTGCAAGCCGACAAAGAGAAGATCGATCGCGCTCAGGAAGATCTCGCCATGGCCTGGCTGGAGAACGTCCGCCTGAAGGAGGGCCAGAGCTTTACACAGATCGTCGCAAAAATAGAGCCGATCTTGGACCGAGGTCTGCAGAGGGGGGAGCCTCGACGGAAGGGAGACCTGCAAGCCCATTTAGGATGGGCCACCTTCCTCCGGTACAGAGAAGGAGGGCCGGGAACGCCGCCGGCGCCGCTGTATCAAAAGGCGCTCCAGATCGATCCTCAAAATGTCTATGCGCACGCCATGCTCGGACATTGGATCCTCTGGACCACCCGCGATCTGCCGGCCGCAAAAATGCATTTTGAAGCGGCGGTCGCGAGCGGGCGGGTCGAGCCCTACGTTCGAAAGCTCCAGCTCGCCGCACTGGCAAATGTCCGCATGCCCGAAGCGGAAATCGAAATGATCCGCGTCGCCGACGAGATGCGGAAGAAAAACCAACCGATCGACTCCGCCGACAAAATGCGGCTGTGGGACGCCTATGCTTCCCTTCTCCGCAACACCGGAGACGATTCGACCGAAAAAGCGCTGCGCGCGATCCCGCCCGAGGAACAACTTTCCACATTTCAATGGTTATTCAACGGCGAGGCGCTTGAGGAGGATCGGCGTCTGCACCGCGATTATTGGTTGGGGATTTTGCAGGAGGCATCCGGACGACGCGCGGAGGCGGTGCAGACGCTGAACGCGGTATCGGCGAAGCTGACCGGTCGGCCGGGCGCGTTACGAAACCGAACGGAGGCCGCCCTTAAGCGCCTCGCCGATCGGCGCTGAGGGACACGCTCTGCTCACGCGCGCCGGTGGGCCCGCCGCTCCGGATGGAGAGAGCGGTCGGCGCGGTCCCGGCGGAAGAGCAGCTCGCTCCCCTTTCTCCAGAAGGCCCCCAGCGTCGTCTGCTTGAGCGGTTGCGTCCGAGGCTCTCGCGGCGTCAGCCAGTACCGCCAGGCGAATCGAAGCCACTCCTTCCGAATTACCGGCCAGATATGACTGTACCGCTCCCGTCCCCGAAGGATCTCGAAGTAAAGCTCCGCGACCCACTTGCGGCTCTGGAGAAAACGATAGCTCGTCTCGGGCCACCGGTGAAACAGACGCGAGAACCGATGGGCGACCCGAAACTCTTCCGTCGTCTCGGCCCGCACCCGGGCCGTATACGCCGACAACGCCGTCCCTTCCCCCAGAAGGTTGTTCGAGATCACCTCCGCGGCGATGAGGCCGGTCAGCAGCGCGTAATAAAGCCCGTCTCCCGAAAGCGGATCGATCAGGCCGGCGGCATCGCCGACCCAGAGAACATTCCCGTCATGAAGCGACGTCCCCTCGCCGGACGGAATGCGCTGAAAAACGCTCACCGTCTGGCCCGACGCTTCTTTGAGGATCCCCTGATTCTCGATAAATTGGCCGTAGAGCTCTCCGGCGCTTTTGACTTTCCGCTCCGCGCCGGACACGCCGGTCGCGTGATGATCCCGCTTCGGAAGCAGCCAGCCGAATCCCTCGGGGGCCGAGCCGAGATCGACCTGAATCAGGCTATGATCGGCTTGCCCCACTTCCTGATAAGGGATCTCGCTCTCGACGCCGACGGCGCCTCGACTCGACGGCGTTCCCCCTCCGCGCCGAATGAGCCCGTTGAGGCCCTCCGCGGCGATTAAATAACGGCAGCGCCATTCATCCTGCTGGCTGCGGACGGTGACTTCGTCATTTTCATCCTTCCACTCGACCACCTCGACGCCGTCGCAGAGGAGCGCCCCCTCCGCCTCGGCCTTCGAGGCGAGAAGATAGTCAAAGCGGTCGCGCGACACCGTATAGGCGACCGGCTCGGTGGTTTCGATGACGAAGGGATCCTTCCCGCAGAAGTTCAATCGAATGCCCTGAATGGTCTGCTCCACTTCGCCGCTGATATCGAAGGGGATCAAAGCGGACGCCCGAACGGTCAACGCGCCGCCGCACACCTTGCTCCGGGGAAGCGACGATCGATCGACGGCCAACACCCGATGCCCTCGACGACTGAGCTCATACGCAGCAATGGCCCCGGCCGGGCCGAGGCCGACCACAATGACATCATAATCGGTCATGGGCTTAACCCTTCTCCTGCACCTTTATTTTATTCTCCACATGCTTTACGCCGGCGATCCCATTCGCCAGCTTTTCCGCCTGACGACTCTGATCTTTTGTTTTGACCTCTCCTTCCAGGATCACGACCCCTTTGCGGCTCTTTACGTCGATATTGGCCTGACGGGTCGCCGGATCGGTGATGAGATCGGTCTTCAGTTTGGCGACGATTGAATTGTCCAGAATGACCTCGTTCGTCAACATCAGCTGATTGTCGACCCTGCGGAGCTCGCCGACGACTTCTCTCGTCAACGCCTCCGCCCGTTGACGCTCCTCCTCGCGGTCGACCAAGCCGTTGAGGACGACGACATTTCCCTCGACATGCGGCCGGATCTGCCACGCCGCCGTGAGGGGATCACTTTTCAACTTGCTCTCGATCTTCGACTCCACCGCCTCGTTCGGCGGAGGGGTTGCCACCCGCTGGCGCTCCATTCCGCATCCCTGCACCGCAAGCGAAACCAATAGGACAAGCAAAGCCGCTCTCTTCATTTTCTCTGACCTCCAACTCGCTTTCAACTCGTTAATAAGGATCTTGCGGATAACAATGCCTGTTAATAAAGCAAAAACCAGACCGCCTGTTTTTTAGCTCTATCAACCGTATGCAAGCGTATGTAAGCCGCATTTCGAGAGGGTGATCCTTTTGGAACCACTTTTCATCAAACAGGATGGATTTTGTGAAAAACATGCACAAGGTTGAATTTTTTATCCGCCGGAAGTAACATAGACCCGCGAATGAGAAGTCTTTCATTTAATAAAAGGGGCCGAAGATGTTGATTGATACCCATACCCATATTGCCGACCCCGAGTTCGATGCCGATCGCGAAGCGGTCATTGAACGGGCGCGGGCGGCCGGCGTTCGAAAGATGATTCTCATCGGGACCGACCTCCCCTCCAGCCGAAGAGCGGTCTCCCTCGCGGAGCAACACCCGTTCCTCTGGGCCGCTGTCGGCCTGCATCCCCATGAGGCGAAGGCGATGGATGAGACTCTCTCGCAGGCGCTGGAAGAGCTGGCGGGGCATCCGAAGGTCGTCGGGTTGGGAGAGACCGGCCTGGACTATCATTACAACCACTCCAGCCCGGAGGATCAACGCCGGGCCTTTATCGAGCAGATCCGGCTGGCGAAGCGAAAGCGGCTCCCGTTAGTGATCCACACCCGGGAAGCCTGGGAGGAAACCTTCCGGATCTTGGAGCAGGAGGGGGGCCGATCCCACGCCGCCGACGTCGGCGCCGTTTTTCATTGCTTTACCGGCGACAGCGCCATCGCCGCGCAGGCGGTCCGATTCGGCTGCTATCTCTCCTTCTCCGGCATCATGACCTTTCCGAAGGCGCTCGCGCTTCAACAGGCGGCGGCGTCGGTCGATCTCTCGCGCCTTCTCATCGAAACCGACGCTCCTTATTTGGCGCCGCAAGGGTATCGCGGAAAAAGAAACGAGCCGGCGTACGTCCGCGTGGTCGCCGAAAAAATCGCAGCCCTTCGGAACTGCCCGCTGGAGAAAATCGCGGAGGTCACGTCCGGAAATGCCGAACGGCTCTTTCAACTCTCCCCGCGTTAACCTGCCCCACATTCGCTTCTTCTGAAGCCCCTGTAAATTGACAGCTTTTTGATCGGGTGGTAGATTTTGTCTGCCCTTCATGGCCACGTCACCCCGTGGCCATGTCATTTCTGTCGTTACAGAGGATCCCTCAATGAGAACCGGAAGATGAATCGACCGGCCCGTTTCGGAAAATATCTCCTCCTGGACAAGATCGGTACGGGCGGGATGGCCGAGCTCTTCCTGGCCAAGCAGACCGGCCTCTCCGGTTTCGAGAAGGTCGTCGCCATCAAGCGGATCT
>SCUR01000476.1 GCA_004297235.1 Candidatus Manganitrophaceae bacterium
ATTCTAATACATAATTTGTAGGCCTGGCCCCCGATGTAGTAAAGAGTTATATACATGTCGATAGATATGTTTGGGTTAATTAGGTTACGTCAATAGCTATGCACCGGGATTCTCAACAACTTCGCGTGTCGGTATTGTTGTCGCTGCAAAGGGCAATTATTGGAGAGGTAACCCCAGAAATGCGATTTATCTCAGTCGAATGGTCGGAAGCTGAGATTCGTATCTGGATATACGTTGACGGTCCGATCACGGAAGAAATCCGAGAAGATTTCGACGCTGGTGCTATCACCCAAGTTGTAGCCGACTTTCCGTACCCTGATCGAGGCGATCCACGGATATATTTTGACTTTATTCGATGCGATTTCCCTGAAGCCCCGTTCATCAATGGTGAGATTGTCTACGGGCGAAAAGAGGCTTAACAGAACAGCGAAAAGGACCAGGTTTACGAAATTGACTTTAGACTTCTAATACATAATTTGTAGACCTGGCCCGGATGTTACGATGCGATGGGACGGCAACTTTGGGATTCGGTTATTCTGGAAGCATATCGCCGGTATAGTTATCGGATGTCCGAGATCGCGGAGTATTTAGGAGTCCACGGGGCGTCGTCTCAGCAAGCGGCACCGGCGGCTGAGTTGAAGCGTTAGACCGGCAACAGCTATAAAGAAAGATAGGAGAGAGCACGTCATGCCCAACGAGCCGGTGATTGCCCCGGACAATACGGCCGTGCGAACCGCTTTGTGGCGGGCGCTGCACGTGGAAGTTGATTCGCCGCCTCACGTGTTTGAAGACAAAATCGGCTTGAGGCTGGTCGCCCCAAATGAAGAATGGCGCAATCGTCCGGACATGAGTCCGTTCACGCGACCCTTCCGCGCATCCATCTTGGCGCGTGCCCGATTCGTCGAAGATCTCGTCCTGGAGCAAGCTGGCCGCGGCGTCGGACAGTACGTCCTCCTGGGAGCAGGGCTGGACACCTTTGCCCAGCGCCGGTCTGAGCTGGCATCACATCTGCTCGTATTCGAGATTGATCGGCCGGTCCCACAAGAATGGAAGCGCCAGCGCTTGGTCGCTCTCGGCTTCGGCATTCCATCGTTCCTGCGGTTCGTGCCGGTGGACTTCGAGACAGGCGATGCGTGGTGGGAACGGCTCGTCGCATCTGGATTCGAGTCCCAGCGACCGGCGATCGTGGCATCCACCGGCGTCAGCATGTATCTGACCGAAGATGCAATCATGGCAACGCTGCGTCAGGTCGCAGCACTCGCGCCAGGCTCCACGTTCGTCATGTCGTTCATGCTTCCAATCGAGTTGCTTGATCCCGAGATACGTCCCGGAGTTGAACGGGCGGCAGAAGGAGCGCGAGCAAGTGGCACCCCTTTCATCACCTTCTTCACACCGACCCAGATGCTTGCACTGGCCCGCAATGCCGGCTTTAGAGAGGTACAGCATGTATCGGCGGACATGCTTGCTCAACGCTATTTCTCGGGCAGAACAGATGGTCTTCGTCCGCCAAGTAATTCAGAGGAGCTGCTGGTAGCGACGACCTAGCGGTCTAACAATCGTGGAATTCCGTGGACACGATTTATCTTGACGATCAGATCGAGCGGCAGTAAAAATCTTTCATGCTCCGAATAGCGCGGGTCGTCATCCCCGATCACCCATCTCAGGTCACTCAAAGGGAAATGGAAGGAAGGTTATCTTCCAGGAGGATGGCGACCGGCTTCGGTATCTCTTCTGGATAAGCTCACTTTATTTCGGAGTATCGATAAATGAACAGAATGAATCCGAAGGTCAATTTCTTTTTTAGTAAAGCCGAAAAGTGGCAGGAAGAATTTAAGAAATTGAGAATGATCGTTCTGGTCTGTGGGCTGACCGAAGAATTGAAGTGGGGGAAGCCTTGTTATACATTTCAGGAAAATAACATCGTCTTAATCCATGGATTTAAAGAATACTGTGCGCTTTTGTTTTTCAAAGGGGCCTTGTTAAAAGATGCCAAAGGTATTCTCATTCAACAAACGGAGAATGTGCAGGCGGCGCGTCAGATTCGGTTCACCCAGGTTCGGGAAATCGTTCAGATGAAACCGATCTTGAAAGCCTATATTGAGGAAGCCATTGAAGTGGAAAAAGCCGGTTTGAAAGTGGATTATAAAAAGACTTCGGAATTCATCGTTCCTGAAGAATTTCAAAAGAAATTAGATGAACTCCCCGCCTTGAGAACGGCTTTTGATGCATTGACGCCGGGACGGCAAAGAGCATACATTCTTTATTTTTCCGCACCAAAACAATCCAAAACACGCGAGTCCAGGGTTGAAAAATGGTTGCGGCCGATTCTCAATGGAAAGGGGTTAAATGATTAGTGCATTCGATGAGGGAAGCCGCCAGAAGGGTTCCCTGAAAATCGAAATTCGTTCTCCCCGTTGTTGATTTTAAGTCTGCCGACGACGATTGAATAGAGGCAGTGATCGTTCAGAAAATGATATATAAGAAGGAGGTGTCCAATTGAAAATCACGATTGAAACCCGCGTGAAGGCCGATTTGAAGACGGTGTGGGATGCATGGAACAGCCCGGAGGACATCAAGCAATGGAACGCCGCCTCGGACGACTGGCACACGACGCGAAGCACCGTCGATCTGCGCGAGGGGGGAAAGTTCTCGGCGCGGATGGAGGCGAAAGACGGCAGCGTCGGGTTTGATTTCGAAGGGACATACACGCGCGTCGTGCCGAGGAAGGTCCTCGAATACAAGTTGGGAGACGATCGGGAGGTCAAGGTGGAGTTCTCTGAAGCCGCCTACGGTGTTGTGGTGAGGGAGACGTTCGACGCGGAGTCTCAGCATGATCCGGAGTTCCAGCGCCGGGGCTGGCAGGCGATCCTGGACAATTTCGCCAGGCACGTCGAAGCGAAGGGGACTTCCAGAGCCGCCCGCTGAACTCGGTCCTAGGCTGGAGGAATGAACATGGCGCCGCCATCGCCTCGCTTCAAAAAGGCATCGAAATAGCGGCTGAGGACCGGATGAAGTGGAGATGGGAGAGAAACGCGGAATGACAAAGAAGCTTTTCATCTTTTTTCTTCTGGTTGTTTTTTCAGGCTGTGCCGCCAAAAGGGATCCCG
This sequence comes from Candidatus Manganitrophaceae bacterium, assembly GCA_004297235.1. Taxonomy (GTDB): domain Bacteria; phylum Nitrospirota; class Nitrospiria; order SBBL01; family Manganitrophaceae; genus Manganitrophus. The sequence goes on from SCUR01000476.1 coordinate 3,108, forward strand.
TGCGGGTGGAATCTTCTCCTCACGAGAAGCAAGAATCGGTTGTTTTCGGACACTTGGTTCTCGACTGGCGGTCCGATCTGATCGAATCGATCGATCGCCTCGACCCGATGGTGCTGAAGGTCGTGAATGAATCTTCCGGAGAAAGCTATGAGATCGTTTGCGAGCCGAACGGGAGCGACGGCCGGTTTTTCGCAAAGCTGCCGCCCGGAACCTATCGGATAAAAAATTGGTCCAAAGGGGAAGCCGAGTTCAGCCTGCCGGCAACGTTCGAGGTCCAAAAAGGAGAGGCGGCCTATCTCGGCACGATCCAATGGGTCCGGATCATCTCTCCTTTGAGACCACCCGCCAAGAGCGGTATGATCCGGGGAAGGCTCATGATCTGGGATCTCTTCGATGAAGAGACGGCTTTTTTGAAAGAGCATCGGCCTGAAATCAAAGCGCCGGCCGTGAAAGCGATCATGAAAATCGTTTAGTAACCGTTGTTTGATCCGCCGGGAGGGAGTCATGAGCAAACTGCGGGTGGAAAGCTTTTCCATCTCGATCGACGGCTTCGGGGCGGGGCCCCATCAGAGCCTTGAGAATCCGCTGGGGGTCGGCGGAGAGGCGCTGCATGGATGGTTCTTACCGACGGCCACCTTTCAGAAGCTGTTCGGAAACGAAGCCGGCACCACCGGAACGGACAATGACTATGCGGCGCGCGGCTTCAAAAATATCGGCGCATGGATTCTCGGCCGGAATATGTTCGGCCCGGTGCGCGGACCCTGGCCGGATGAAAATTGGAAAGGATGGTGGGGAGAGAACCCGCCCTATCATGTGCCGGTATTCGTTCTAACCCACCATCCCAGACCCTCCATTTCAATGGAAGGGGGCACCACCTTTCACTTCGTGACCGGCGGGATTGAAGCCGCACTGGCCGCGGCCAAGAAGGCGGCCAACGGCCTGGATGTCCGGGTCGGAGGGGGCGTTTCGACGATCCGGCAATATTTGAAGGAAAGATGGATCGATGAAATGCACGTCGCCATCTCTCCCATCCTTCTCGGATCGGGCGAGCCGCTCTTTTCCGGATTGAACCTGGTGGAGCTGGGGTACCAATGCGTCGAACATGTCGCGACAGAGAACGCGACCCATGTCGTGCTCAAGAGAACATGAGCTTAAAGGAGGAACCGCGATGGCTAAACGGCAATCGGTCTCCGTCGCAACATTGAAGGCAATCACCGAAGCATTTAACGCCCACGATCTGGACGCCATCATGGCGTTCTTTGCCGACGATTGCTCGTTTGACCTCCCTCGCGGACCGGACCCCTGGGGGCGGCGCTTTACCGGTAAAGCGGCCGTGCGAGAGGGGTTAGCGACCCGCTTCAAGGGTCTCCCGGACGTCCACTACAGCGATGACCGGCACTGGGTCAGCGGCAATCTGGGCGTGTCGGAGTGGCTCCTCACCGGCACGACACCCGACGGAGTTTCAGTTCGAGTACGCGGATGCGACCACTGGGAGTTCCGGGACGGAAAGGTGATCAGGAAGGACTCGTACTGGAAGATCGTCGAGAAAACCTCATAGACAGTCAAGGAGGGATATGCCCATGTCTCTGAGTCGTCAAGTTTCAGCGCCATTCCGGTTTTTTCTTCTGTTCTTCACGCTTGCCGCTTTTGGTTGTTCAGGGGCGAGCTATATTAAGGCAACCGTCCCCGACAATCCCATTCAGAAAGTCGCACAACAGGCCCAGCAGGATTGGACCGT
>SCUR01000477.1 GCA_004297235.1 Candidatus Manganitrophaceae bacterium
GCCTTGACAAAGCCCGGGAGGGATGTTAAGACCGGTGAATGAGCTCCAAGAACCGGACGGCCTCCACTGTTTTAGGGATTTCGGCTTACTATCATGACAGCGCCGCGGCCTTGCTGCGCGACGGCGACATTGTCGCGGCCGCCCAAGAGGAGCGCTTTACCCGGCGCAAGCACGATGCCCGGTTTCCCGAACAGGCGATGGCTTACTGTTTGAAGGAGGCAGGACTTCGCCTCACCGATGTTGAATCGGTTGTTTTCTATGAAAAGCCGCTGGTCAAATTCGAGCGGCTCCTCGAAACCTACCTTGCCGCCGCTCCCCGGGGATATCGCTCCTTCGCCGCCGCCATGCCGGCCTGGCTCAAAGAAAAACTCTTCCTGAAAAGCCGGCTGAAAGAAGTGCTCTCCCGGCTGGGAGAATGCCGCGTGCCGGACCTTCCTCCCCTCTATTTCACCGAGCACCATCAGGCCCACGCCGCCGCCGCCTTTTATCCGAGCCCCTTTTCCCGCGCGGCGGTCCTCTGCATGGACGGCGTCGGAGAGTGGGCGACGACCTCGGTCTGGCTCGGCGACGGAAATACGCTGACCCCGCAATGGCAGATCGACTTCCCCCACTCCCTCGGTCTTCTCTACTCCGCTTTCACCTATTACACCGGCTTCAAGGTCAACTCCGGAGAGTATAAATTGATGGGCCTGGCCCCCTACGGCGAGCCGGAATATGTCGATCTGATCTTAAAGCATCTGTTGGATCTGAAAGAGGATGGAACCTTCCGCCTGAACATCGACTACTTCGACTACACCGCCGGATTGAGGATGACGAATGCAAAGTTCAACGCGCTCTTCGGCGGACCGCCGCGCGAGCCCGAAGCAACGCTGACCCGGCGGGAGATGAATCTCGCCCGCTCGATCCAGGTGGTGACCGAAGAGGTGATGTTGCGGCTGGTGAGAACCCTTCGTCGGGAGCTGGGGGTCGACGCCCTTTGCCTGGCCGGCGGCGTCGCGCTCAACTGCGTCGCCAACGGACGAATCGTTCGGGAAGGTCCGATCCGGGAGATCTGGATTCAACCGGCGGCCGGAGATGCCGGCGGCGCGCTCGGCGCCGCGCTCGCCCTCTGGCATCAATATCACGGGCGTCCCCGGACGGCGACCGGCGCCGACCGGATGGCCGGTTCCTTTCTGGGGCCCCGGTTTAGCAATTCCGAGGTGAAGGCCTACCTCGACTCCGTCGGCGCCGTTTACGAATTTTTGGACGACGCGCCGTTGATGGACTCCGTCGCGGAGAGGTTGGCGAACGAACAGGTGGTCGGATGGTTTCAAGGCCGGATGGAGTTCGGGCCGCGTGCGCTCGGCGCCCGCTCGATCCTCGGCGATCCCCGCAGCGAAAAAATGCAATCGGTCATGAATCTGAAGATCAAATACCGGGAGTCGTTCCGGCCGTTCGCCCCCTCGGTGCTCAGCGAATCGGCCTCCGACTACTTCGAGCTCGATCGGCCGAGTCCGTACATGATGTTGACCGCCTCGGTCCGGAAGGAGCAGCGCCTCCCGATGACGCCGGAGCAACAGCGTCTGTCCGGTATCGATAAACTCCAGATCAAACGCTCCTCGATCCCCGCCGTGACCCACGTCGATGATTCGGCCCGGATTCAGACGGTGCACCCGGAGACCAACCCTCGGTACTACAAATTGATTCAAGCCTTTCAACAACGGACCGGCTGTCCGGTGCTGGTGAACACTTCTTTTAATGTCCGCGGGGAGCCGATCGTCTGCACGCCGGAAGACGCCTATCGCTGCTTCATGCGGACCGAGATCGATTATTTGGTCATGGAAAATTTTTTGCTGGCGAAATCGAAACAGCCTGCTTGGAAAAAAGAGGATGACTGGAAAGAGACGTTCGAATCGGATTGACCCGGTCCTCAAGCGGTCTCCCCCGCCGACGACGAAAGAGCTCCGCTCGTTCGGCCTTCTCATGGGGTGCTTTATCGCCGGGGTCTTTGGCGTGCTCTTTCCCTGGTTGTGGAATCGGCCGTTCGCCGTGTGGCCCTGGGTCGTGGGAGGTCTCTTCATCCTTTGGGCTCTGGCCGCGCCGACGACCTTGGCGTCCGTCTTTCAGGGTTGGATGATCGTCGGCGGCATCCTCGGATGGATCAACACCCGGATCATTCTCGCGCTGGTTTTTTATCTGCTCTTTTTCCCGCTTGGGTTCGTCATGCGGCGCTCGGGGTGGGACCCGCTCCGGCGCGCCTGGAAGCGTGATATAATCAGCTACCGCATTCAAAGCAAAGCGGCGGACCGGAAACGGATGGAGCGGCCGTTCTAATGATCGAGTTTTTGAAAGACCTGTTCGATTTCATGAAGGAGCGCAAAAAGTTCTGGATTGCGCCGATTATTCTGATCTTGGTGCTGCTGGGAACGCTGATTGTTTTCACCCAGAGCTCGGCGCTGGCGCCGTTTATCTATACGCTTTTTTAATGAGCGAAGAAAACCAGAAAGATAGACCGACCGAAGCGAACGTCGTTCCTCAGGATCGACCCCGCCCGTTCTGGAAAAGCGTTTTATTCACGATCATCATCGTCGCCCTCTTTTTCATCGGCCTGGAGCTGGCCTTGGCGCTGATCGGCGTCGATCCGGTCCTCGTGACCGAAGATCCCTTTGTCGGATTCGCCCAGAACATCCCCCTGTTCGTCGAAGAGCGACAACCGGACGGATCGGTTCTCCTCAAGACCGCTCCAAACAAATGGGATTGGTTTAACCGGGATCAGTCATTCCCCCAGAAAAAAGGGGAGAAGAGCTATCGCATCTTCTGCATGGGGGAATCGACCACCTACGGGCATCCCTATTACGACCGGTTTTCATTTTGCGGATGGCTGCGCGCCTTTCTGAAAGCGGCCGATCCGTCGCGTCAATGGGAGGTCGTCAACGCCGGGGGAATCAGCTACGCCAGCTACCGGATCACCCACCTGATGAATGAGCTGAAGCGGTATCAGCCCGATCTCTTTATCGTCTACGTCGGACAGAATGAATTTCTCGAAAAACGCTCCTATGGAAATCTCACGG